>NZ_LGCW01000278.1:0-55452 GCF_001279365.1 Streptomyces sp. NRRL F-5755
TGGTGGGCCTGCGCGGGGGTGGCGTCGGTCCGGCGTCGGGTGGTCCGGCGAACGGCCCGCCGCCGAGCCCCCACCGCCATACGGAACCGCCCCCACCCGCCATGCCCACCAAGCCAAGCCCACCCACCAACCCGAGGAAGCCCCCCGTGACCGACCCCCGCACCACCGTCATCGTCATTACCCACAACCGCAGTGACGACCTGCTGCACACCCTGGACCGGCTCGCCGAGTTGCCCGAGAAGCCGCCGGTCATCGTGGTGGACAACGGCTCCACGGACGGCAGCGCTTCCGCCGTGCGCCGCCATCCCCTCGCGCCGCGGCTCATTCCGCTGGCGCACAACACCGGGGCGGTGGGGCGCAATCTGGCCGCGCGGGTGGCGACCACGCCGTATCTGGCGTTCTGCGACGACGATTCGTGGTGGGAGCCCGGCGCGCTGGCGGGGGCCGCCGATCTGCTGGACGCGTACGGGCGGCTGGGCGCGGTGACCGCGCGCATCATGGTCCATCCGCATCCGGACGCCCCGGAGGCGGACGGCGGCCCCGGCGAGCCGGTCGAGGATCCGATCGTGCAGGAGCTGCGGCACTCGCCGCTGCCCGCGCCGTCCTGGCTGCCCGGGCCGGCGCTCGGTTCCTTTCTCGCGGCGGCGACCGTGCTGCGGGCCGACGCCTTCCGGGCGGCGGGCGGTTTCTCGCCCCGGCTGGTGCTGGGCGGCGAGGAGGAGCTGCTCGCGGCCGACCTCGCGGCCGACGGCTGGTGGCTCGCGTACGCCGACCGGCTCACCGTCCACCACCGGGCGTCACCGCACCGCGACGCGACGCTGCGCCGGCGCCAGGGCATCCGCAACACGCTGTGGTTCACCTGGCTGCGCAGACCGCTGCCGGCCGCCGTGCGCCGGACGCGGACGCTCGTCTCGACGGTGCCCCGCGACGCGGTGTCGGTACGGGCGTTCGCCGAGGCGGTCGGCGGGCTGCCGTGGGTGCTGCGCGAACGGCGCCCCGTGCCGCGGGAGGTGGAGGGCCGGCTGCGGCTGCTGGAGGCGCCGCAGCGGGAGTCGACGGCGCGGCGGTACTGCGGCTGAAGCCTTCCGGCCGCGGACGGCACGACGCCGGCCGTCGCGCCCCGTGGGGGCGAGCGCGACGGCCGGCGGCCGGAGCCGAACGGACGGGGAGGTTACTTCTCGCCGACCTTCAGCAGCTTGTTGGGCGTGCCCTGGCTCGCGTTCTTGATCTTGTCGGCCGTGGCGCCGTCGGTCAGCGCCTTGGCGACCGCGTCCGGCTTGGCGTCCTTGTGGGCGCCCAGGTAGACCGCGGCGGCGCCCGCGACGTGCGGGGTGGCCATGGACGTACCGGAGATGGTCTTGGTGCCCTGGTCGCTGTCGTTCCAGTCCGAGGTGATGTCCGAACCCGGCGCGTACAGGTCCACGGCGCTGCCGTAGTTGGAGAAGTCGGACTGCTCGTCGGTGTTGGTGCTGGAGGCGACCGTGATGGCCTCCTTGACCCGCGCCGGGGAGCCCTGGCCCGCGTCGGTGGACTCGTTGCCCGCCGCCACGGCGAAGGTGACGCCGGAGGCGACCGCCTTCTGGACCGCCGCGTCCAGCGCCTCGTCGGCGCCGCCGCCCAGCGACATGTTGGCGACCGACGGGCCCTTGTGGTTCTTGGTGACCCAGTCGATGCCGGCGACGACCTGCTCGGTGGAGCCGGAGCCCTGGTCGTCCAGCACCCGCACGGCCACGATCTTGGCCTTCTTGGCGACGCCGTGCGCCTTGCCGGCGATGGTGCCCGCGACGTGGGTGCCGTGGCCGTTGCCGTCGGTGGCGTCGTTGTCGCCGTCCACCGCGTCGAAGCCGGAGGACGCGCGGCCCTCGAAGTCCTTGTGCGAGGTGCGCACACCGGTGTCGATGACGTACGCGGTGACGCCCTCACCCGCGCTGTCGGGGTAGGTGTACTTCTTGTCGCCCTGGGTGCCGGCCTGGTCGATGCGGTCCAGGCCCCACGACGGCGGGTTGTCCTGGGTGGCGTTGACGTGGAACTTCTTGTTCTGCACGACCTTGTCGACGGCCGGGTCGGCGGCCAACTGGCGGGCCTCCTCGGCGCTGAGGCCGGTGGCGGAGAAGCCGTTCAGCGCGGCGGAGTAGGACCGCTTGACCTCGCCGCCGTACTTGCCGGCCAGGTCCTTGTTCTGCTCGGCCTGCACCGCGGCGCCGCGGACCGAGTTCTTGAGCATGACGATGTAGCTGCCGCTGACGGCGCCCTTGGCCTCGGCGCCGTACACCTTGCCCTCGGCGGGCGACGCGCCCGCGGTGACCGCGGTGACGGTGGCGATGCCGCCGGCCGCGACCACCGCGGATATCGCGGTGACGAGCCGCTTCTTGCTGGAACGCTTGTGAGCGTGAGCCATTCGAGGGTTCTCCTCGTTCGGGGTGTGGGGGGAAAACGTTGCGCAACAGCCCGGACGGAGAACAAGATCTCCGCCGGGCTGGCTCGAAACCCTGTCGGATTGACGCGGCCAATTCAAGGCCGACCGGGCGTTGTGAGATAGACAACAACGTTGCGTAATTGCAAAGGACCGCAGAAGGGGTCAAATGCGCCCTCGCACCGTCGGACGGCGGGTCAACTCCGTTGACACCGCGGCAACATGGCGCAGGTCAGCGGCGGTACGGGCCGCTCGGCTACCGGCGGTACGGAGAGCGGCGGACCGAATGCCGCACGCCCCGCCCGACGTTGCGGCGCGAAGCCGGGCGTTGGGTCGCCACCGGTTTCTTTACGGGTCAACAATCCCCGGTTCACGCGCGCCTCAATCATCGGCACGCCCCCGTCCGGGGGTGACGCCACTCACTTTGCGCCACCCCCGGCCTAATCCCCCATTCACGCACCGCATTTCCTCCGGCACGCCATGCGACGGAAACCGCGTACCGCGCGTCCTACTTATTGGGAATGCGCCGATATTCCGTTACAGAACACCCACTTCACCCCTGGGGCAGCTTCGCCTCGACGAGGTCCGCCGCGCGCTTCGCGCCGCCCTCCGCCGCCACTTCCCGCCGGATCCGTTCCGAAACGGCCGCCACCTGCGGATCGTTCACCAGGCCCAGCACCGCTTCGCGCAGGACGCCCGCCGTGGCCTCCGCCTTCGGGATATGCCGGGCGACCCCGAGCCCCTGGAGGATGTCCGCGTTCATGAACTGGTCCACGGCCTGCGGTACGCACACCATCGGCACCCCGTTGGCCAGCCCCTCCTGGCTGCCGCCCATCCCCGCGTGGGTGATGAAGGCGTCCGCCTGCCGGAGCACGGCGAGCTGCGGCACCCAGTGGTGCACCTCGAAGTTGTCCGGGATCGCTCCGAGTTCGGAGATCTCGATGTGCTTGCCGACCTGGAGCACCACATGCCAGCCCGGCAGGCCGCCGAACGCCTCGATGCACTCCCGGTAGAAGCCGGGCTCGTTGGTGTAGGAGGAGCCGAGCGAGACGAGGAGCACCTTCGTGTCCGCGGCGAGGCCGTCCGGCCGCCGCCAGTCGCCCTGATGGCCGCGATCGCCCTGACAGGCGCCGACGAAGGTGAACCTGGCGTGATCGACGCGGTCGGCGTGCGGCTGCATGGCGCGCGGGATCAGGGCGAGCCCGCAGGCGGGCTCGGTCGCGATCCGTTCGGGGTCGGTGACCTCGGACATGCCCTGTTCGTCGAGCCAGGCGCGGAAGCGCTCGTAGTACGCCCGGGCGCGCTCGGTGCCGTGCATGTCGACGCTCATCTGCTCGCCCATGTCGGCCTGGAAGCCGTCCCAGACGACCATGTGCGGGGCGAGCTGCACGGCGGGCACGCCCCAGCGGTGGGCGAGGACCTGCGCGGGGTAGGCGGTGGTGTCGTGGAGGACGAGGTCCGGCTCGTCACCCTCGTAGGCCGCGGCGAGCTGCGGCAGGGCCTGGACGGCGTCGTCGAGGAACAGGTCCAAGGCGTCGAGCAGCTCCGTGCCCCACAGCGCCGGGTCCTCGTCGGTGGGCAGCGTCGAGTTCCAGACCTTCGGCTCGGCCCCGGCCGCGGCGACGATCTCGGCGAAGGACGGCGGGATGGCGTAGGTGACGCGGTGCCCCCGGGCGACGAGTTCCCGGATGACCTCCAGGCTCGGGTTGACGTGCCCGTGGGCGGGGATGCTGAACATCGCGATGTGGGCGGGCCGGTGGGCGCGGGTGGTCGATAAAGGACTCATGTCCGGAACCGTAAGCGAGACGGCGCGTCTCGCGCAATCGATGTACGAGCCGCCGGTTCGGGTACGGGGCAGCGGGGGCGGTGCGGTACGGGGCGCGTTTGGGGGCGGCGGCAGCGGTACGTACGGGGCGCGTTTTGCGTGGCGCGTTCTAGGAGCAGCCGCAGCGGTACGTACGGAGACACGTACCAGGGGCGGCGGCGACCGGCACGATACGGAGACGCGTACCAGGATCAGCCGCAGCGGTGCGTACGGAGACGCGTGCCAAAGACAGCCGCACCGGCGGTACGGAGGCGCATACCAAGGACAGCCACGCCGGCACGGTACGGACGCGCCCCAAGAACAGCCGCACCCGTACGGGCCGCCGGGCGTGGTGCGCAGCCGTCAGCGCTGGTACCGGGCCAGCACCAGGTTCCCGTCGTGGACGAGGCGTTGGCGCAGCTCGTCCAGGTCGATCGCGCCGCTGTAGTACTCCTGGAACCCCGGCGTCGCGATCTTGTCCTTCCACTCCGGGTAGCCGCGCACCGACTGCGCGGGGGCGGCCCGCAGCGTGTCCGCGAGCGCCGTGCCCGTCGCCCAGCCGTGCCGGTCCTCGTGCAGTTCCGGCGCCTTCAGGGCCTCCCGCCCGGTCGGCAGCATCCAGTCCCCCAGGGCGAGCCGGACCATGTTGGGCGGCCTGAGCAGGAAGTCGACGAAGGCCATCGCCTCCTCCTTGCGCGGGCAGTCCGCCGCGATCGACAGGGTCTGCGGGCTGACGCCCTGGTCCGCGCCGCCTGGCCCCCGGGGCGCGGGCAGCACCGTCCACTCGAAGTCCTTCGGCGCCTGCTGCGCGATCTGCTGCCGGTAGGAGAAGCCGAGCGGCAGGATCGCGTACCGGCCGGCGAAGAAGCCGGGCAGCGTGTCGGCGCCGCCCATGCCCAGGGTCGTACGGGCCGCGCTGCGGACCACGTTGACCTGGTCGTGGATGGTGCGCGGCACCACTTGGTCGGCGGCGTCGAAGCGGACCTCCGCCCGGCCGTCCGGACGGCGCCGGAAGATCCGGCCGCCGGTGGACAGGGCGAGGTTGAGCGTGACGGAGACCGGTTCCTTCAGCGGCCAGGCGACGCCGTAGCCACCGCCGCCCGTCAGCTCCTTCGCCACCTCCCCGAACTCCTCCCATGTCCAGGGCGCGTCGGCGGCCGGCACGCGTACCCCGGAGCGCCGCAGTTTCACCCCGTCGGCGATCAGGACGCGCGGCTCCTGGAGGAAGGGGATGCCGTACACCCGGCCGCCGAACATCCCCGACTCCCAGCTGCGCGCCGGGATGTCGGCCTTGAGGCGCGGCGGGAGGAGGCCGGTCAGGTCGGCGAGGTAGCCGCCGTAGGCGAAGTCCGCGAGGTCGTCGGACGCGTCGTGGATGATGTCCGGCGCCTCGCCGCCCTCGAAGGAGGTGAGCAGCTGGTCGTGGACGGTGGGCCAGGCCCCCTGCACGTACTGGACGGGAAGGTCCGGGTGCAGCCGGTTCCACTCCGCGACCAGCTGCTTGTTGGCGTCCACGGACTCCTTCTGCCAGGCCAGCGACTGGAAGCGGAGCACGCTTCGGCCTCTGCCGTCGCGCCGGCCGTCGCCGCCCGAGCAGCCGGGCAGCAGGGCGGCAGGCACGGCTGCCGCGGCGGCGAGGAGGGTACGGCGGCGGGGACCGCCGTTGCGGAAGCCGTTGCCGCCGGGTGCGGTACGGGGTCCGGGGCCGCCGCGGGGCGCGCGCATCAGTTCTTCACCGCCCCGGCCAGCATGCCGCCGGTGATCCGGCGCTGGATGACGGCGAACAGCAGCAGGCTGGGCAGCGTGGCGAGCAGGGCCGCCGCCGCGAGCGGGCCGAGGTCGGCGACGCCCTCGGCCCCGAGGAAGTGGGTCAGCACGACCGGCATCGTCTGCTTCTCCGGCGACTTGAGCAGGACGAGCGCGAAGAAGAACTCGTTCCATGCGGTGATGAACGCGAACAGGCCCGTCGCGACGATCCCGGGCGCCAGCAGCGGCCCGGTGACGGACATCAGGGTGCGCAGCCGCCCCGCGCCGTCCACCGCCGCGGCCTCCTCCAGCTCCGGCGGTACGGCCCGTACGTAGCCGGTCAGCATCCACAGCGCGAACGGCAGCGACCACACCACGTACACCAGGATCAGCCCGGCCCGGGCGTCCACCAGGTGGAGCGTCTTCAGGACCAGGAAGAGCGGGATGATCACCAGGACCAGCGGGAAGGCCTG
The DNA here is from genome assembly GCF_001279365.1 of Streptomyces sp. NRRL F-5755. NCBI lineage: Bacteria > Bacillati > Actinomycetota > Actinomycetes > Kitasatosporales > Streptomycetaceae > Streptomyces > Streptomyces sp. NRRL F-5755. The sequence goes on from NZ_LGCW01000278.1 coordinate 6,437, forward strand.
GCTGACCACGACCCACCCGGTCGCCGCCTGCGCGAAGCGGGTGCGGAGACGGGCGAGGACATACGCCATCGGGGTCGCCAGGACGATCGCGACCAGCGCCGAGACGGCGGCGGCGAGCAGGCTGTTGGCGGCGGCCTGGAGCAGCGGCTGCTCGTCGAAGGCCGTACGGAAGTTGTCCAGCGTCGGCGCCCGGGGAATCCAGGTGGGATGCAGGCTGCCCAGCTCGCGCGGCGGTTTGAAGGCGGTGGAGACCAGCCAGAGGAAGGGGAAGGCGAGGAAGACGAGGTAGCAGAGCAGGGCCAGATACTGCCCGGCCCGGCCGACGGTACGGCGGGTGACCGGGCGACTCCCGGGGGACGGGTCCTTATGGGGTGGGGAGTCGGAGGACGGGGCCTTACGGGACGGCGAATCGGGGGACGGGGACTTGCGGGACGACGAATCGGAGGACGGGGACTTACGGGGCGAGGAATCGGGGGACGGGTGGTCACCGGGCGGGGAATCGTGGGTCATCGGGCCTCCTCCCCCTCTCCCCTCAGCCGTCGCGAGAGGTAGACGGCCAGCAGGATGGCGATGACCGCGACCATGGCCAGCCCCATCGCGGCCGCGTAACCGAACTGTCCGTACCGGAACGCCTCCTCGTACGCGAACAGCATCGGCAGCCGGGTGCGGCCCCCGGGACCGCCGTCGGTCAGCACGAAGACCAGCGCGAAGGAATTGAAGTTCCAGATGAAATTGAGTGCCGAGATGGCCAGGGCCACCGGCTTGATCGCGGGCCAGGTGACCGTACGGAAGCGGCGCCAGGCCCCGGCGCCGTCCATCGCGGCGGCCTCGTGCAGTTCGCGCGGCACGTTCTGGAGCCCGGCGAGGAGCGTGACGGTGGTCTGCGGCATGCCCGCCCAGATGCCGACGACGACCACGGCGAGCAGGGCGGTGGCCGTACCGCTCAGCCAGTCCACCCCCTCGTCGGGGCCGAGCCCGAGGCTGCGCAGCGTCTCGTTCAGGACGCCCGCGTCCGGGTGGTAGACCAGCCGCCACATGATGCCCACCACCACCTCGGGCATCGCCCAGGGGATGATCGCGAGGGCGCGGGCCAGCCAGCGCATGCGCAGGTCCTGGCCGAGCAGCAGCGCCAGCCCGAGGGCGAGGAAGAACTGCGGGACCGTGACGCCCACCGCCCACACCAGGCCGACCCGGAACGAGTCCCAGAACAGGGTGTCCTGGAGCAGGTCGGAGAAGTTCAGCAGGCCGACCCACCGGGTGGCCTCCGTACGCCCCGACTGCGCGTCGGTGAACGCCAGCCCGATCCCGTACAGCAGCGGGCCCACGCTCAGCACCAGGATCGGGATCAGCGCGGGCGCCACCAGGAACCAGGTACCGCGCGCGGACAGGTGGGCGGAGCGGTGGGCGGAACGGTGGGCCGAGCCGCGGACGGCCACTGCCGCCTTCACCCCCTTCGCCGCCCTCGCCCCCTTTGCTTCCGTACGCCCTCGCCTCCGTCCGGGGCCTTCCGGACCCTGTGGACCCAACGCGACTCCCCCGTCTGCTCACCCGGACGGCACCGCCGACCGCGAACGATTCCGCCCAGGACGCCACCGACCACCACGAACGGACCACGCCTGCCCGGGCGGAACGGGGCAGGTGGCCGCCGTCATCGTCATGACGGCACCCGCCGCAGTCAAGCACCGGGCACCACCCGGCCGCCCGGGGCCGGTACCTGCGACACTGGTGCCGATCACGCACCGCAGGAGGCCGCCCGCATGACCGCACCGAGCACCACCCCGTTCACGGAGGCGCACGCCCGGGGCGTCCTGGCAGCGGCCGGGCGGCCCGACGCCGCCGCCGACGCCCGGCTGCTGTCACTCGGCGAGAACGCGGTCTTCGCCCTGGGCGGCAACGGTCCGGTCGTACGGGTCGGACGCAGCGCCGAACTCCTGGAGCGCGCCGAGCGGGAGCTGCGCGTCGCCGTGTGGCTGGCGGAACAGGGCGTGCCGGCCGTGCGCGCGGCCGAGCCGACGGCCCGGCTGGTCGACGGTCACCCGGTCACGTTCTGGGAGCGGCTGCCGGAGCCGGTACGCCCCGCCGAACCGGCCGACCTGGCCGCCCTGCTGCGCCTGGTGCACGCGCTGCCCGAGCCGCCGTTCACCCTCCCCCGGCGTGATCTGCTGGGCGGTGTGGAGCGCTGGCTGCGGCTGGCCGGCGACGCGGTCTCGGCGCGGGACGCCGAGTATCTGCGGGGCCGCCGCGACGCGTTCGCCGCTGCCGCCACCGCGCTGGAACCGCATCTGCCGCGCGGCCCCGTCCACGGTGACGCGCTGACCCGTAACGTCCATGTGGGCCCCGACGGCCCGGTGCTCGTCGATCTCGAAACCTTCTCCTCCGATCTGCGGGAACACGATCTCGTCGTGATGGCCCTCAGCCGCGACCGCTACGGCCTGCCCGCCGCGGCGTACGAGACGTTCGTGCGGGTCTACGGCTGGGACGTGCGCGACTGGGAGGGCTGTGCGGTGCTGCGCGGCTCCCGGGAGACGGCCAGCTGCGCCTGGGTCTCCCAGCACGCCCCCGGCAACCCCGCCGCCCTCGACGAATTCCGCCGCCGGATCGCCTCGCTGCGCGAGGGCGACACGACCGTACGGTGGTATCCCTTCTGACGCCCCGGCGGCCCGGCCCCGGTCCCCGGCCTCAGCTGCCGCCGCCCGAGGACGACGCCTGAACCGGCAGGTCCTCGGCGCGCTCGCGCGACTGCTGGTACGGGATCAGCGGCCAGGCCGCCTCGACTATCGCCGCCGGGTCACCGGAGCGGCGCAGATACCGCTGGAACGAGGCGGCCTGCTCGGCTGCCGCCTTCTCCTGAAGGGCGTGCAGCGCCGCCGGGGCCGTCCCGGCCACCGCCGGGTGACGCTCGCCGATCCGCCGCGCCACACCGGCCGCGGCCACCGCGTCCGCGCCCGCTTCGTGCGCGGCCTCCAGCGGGACGCCGTAATGCAGGCAGAGGGCCTGGAGCGTCCGCTTGCCCTTGCGGTAGGGGTCGACGTGCTTGTCCAGCACCAGCGGGTCGATGACCGGCGCGGGCCGGCGGCCGAGCCGCTCGGCGAGCGTCCGCAGGCCGTACCGGCGGCACTCGCGGTCCAGCAGCGAGAGGTCGTACCGCGCGTTCATCACCACGAGCGGTATGCCCGCCTCCAGCGCGCCGGCGAGGGACTGGGTGATCTCCTCTATGCCGTCCGCCGCGGCCCGGCCGTGCTCCTGGACATGAGCGGTCGTCATGCCGTGTATGGCCGCGGCCTCCTCGGGGACCGGCACGCCGGGGTCGAGCAGCCAGGTCTCCCGCAGGGCCTCCCGGCCGTCCGCCTCCAGCCTGATGAGCGCGGCGGTGACGATGCGGTCGTGCTCGACGTCCGTGCCGGTGGTCTCCAAGTCGAAGCTGACGAGCAGCCCTTGATGCCAGCCCATGACGGCCTCCTTCGGTGTTGCTTCCCCCGTGTTCCCCTACTCTCCCACGCGACACTGACAACGCCCCGCCCCCGCCCGCCCTTCGACCGTTCCCACCGGGCACCCGCCCGTCTCCCCACCCCGCGCACTCACCTCGGCAAGCGCTCCACCTCACCTCAGCAAGCACTCCAGCCCACCTCGATGAGCGGCGACCCACCGACGCGCCGCCCGCACCTCGCCCACCGCCCCGGCCGCCGGATCCCAGCCCAGAAAGGCGGCCAGCCGCAGCGCAGTTCCCGCCGTCAGCTCGTGGAATTGCCGTACGAGCCGGGCGGTGCGCACCAGGCTCGCGTCGCTGTGCACGGCCTCCGGCTGCACGGGTTCCCAGGCCACGTGCCCGTCCATGTAATCCGGTACATCGCGTCCGACCTCGTCCGACCCTAGATGGCGCGGGGCGCCCGGCCAGCCGTGCCGTTCGAAGTGTCGCAGCAGCTCGCGGACGAACCTGCTGCGCGGCGTTGCCGGGCGGCGTACCGTGCGTCCCACCCGTACGACCGCGTGCGCCGAGCCGCCGGGTAACGGCACCTCACGCACCGCCGCCCGCCACCTCACGCACCAGTTCCTCGGCCGTCATCGTGGTGCCTTCTTCGAAGGCCGTGGTGAAGGCGGTGTCGCTTCCCAGGGCCTCTCGTATGCGGGCCGTTATGCGGTCCACGTCCCAGCGTTCGGCGGGTGGCAGTGGGGTGCCCATGGCTGCGCGGGTGGCGGTGGCGTGGCCCAGGAGGCGGGCGGCGTGGGTGGGGTGGCCGGCGAGGGAGCGGGCGCCGGCCAGGCCCTCCAGGGCGAGGGCGAGCGCGCGTGGGTCGCCGGTGGCGCGGGCCGCCTCGTAGCCGTCGAGGTGGAGGCGGTGGGCCGTTGCGGCGTCGCCGCGCAGTTCGGCGGTGAAGCCCAGTTCGGCCAGGATCAGGGCCGTACCGGGGTCGCCGTCCCGGCTGCGGCACCACTCCAGCCAGCGCGCGTGGTGCCGTTCGGCGTCGTCGAGGCGGCCCGCGCGCCGGGCGCCGATGCCGAGGCCGGTCTCGGCGAACATCTCGCCGCGCCGGTGCGACTGCTCGGCGGCCAGCCGCAGCCCGCGCTCGTGGTGTTCGCGGGCCCCCTCCAGGTCGCCGGTCAGGAGGGCGATGCGGCCGAGGCCGGAGTGCTTGTACGACGCCTGGATCCACAGGCCCAGTTCCTCGGCGCCGCGCAGGCCGTCCCGGTGCAGGCGAGCGGCGCGTTCGTAGTCGCCGCTGATCTCGGCCAGCGTCCCGAGCACTTCGGCCGCCTGCAACTGGCCCCACCGGTCGCCCAGTTCCCGGAAGAGGTCCGCGCTCTCCTCGGCGTCCCGCCGACGCGCCGCAGTTCCCTCGCGTACGGCGCCGGGAGCCGCGTACTGCCCCTGGGCGCGGCTGCTGAGGACGGCTGCCGTCCCCCAGCGGTCGCCGAGCGTCCGGAAGGCCGCCAACGCGCGCGACAGCCGTTCGCGGGCCACTGCCGGGTCGCCCAGTCCGACCTGGGCGTAGGTCAGGAACCAGAGGGCCCAGGCGTGGTCCGCCGGTGTCCCGTCCCCCGCACCGGGGGCCGGCTCGTCCCCGTACTGCTTCAGTACGGCGTCGGCCCGCGCCACCGGATCGGTGTCACTGCCTGCCAGCGAGGCCATACCGACCTGCCAGACCTTGGCCCGCAGCCGCAGCCCGTCGGGTATGGAGGAGGAGGCCGCCGCGTCCAGTGCCATCGCCAGCGCGCGCCCCGCCTCGCCGAGGCGGCCGCGCAGGAACCAGTACCAGGACAGGGCGTTGACCAGGCGCAGCGCGCGCTCCGCCGCGCCCTCCTGGACCGCGCTGTCCAGGGCCGTACGCAGGTTGGCGGTCTCCGCGTCGAGCCGCGCCAGCCATTCGCGTTGCCGCTCCCCGTACAGGAAGGGTTCCGCGCGTTCGGCCAATGAGGTGTGGTGGACGCTGTGGCGCCGCCGTACCGTCTCCCACTCGCCCGCCTCGCGGAGCCGTTCGAGGCAGTACGCGGCCACCGATTCCAGCAGGCGGTAGCGCGGGCCGTACGGGCCCTCCGCAACCACCACCAGGGAGCGGTCCACCAGTCGCGCCAGCAGGGCCGCCACCTCCCCCGACCGTACGCCGCCGCCCGCGCACACCTCCTCGGCCGCCCGGAGCGTGCAGCCGTCGGCGTGCACGGCGAGCCGTCGCAGTACGGTCCGCTCATCGGCGGTCAGCAGCTCCCAGCTCCAGTCGATCATCGCGCGCAGGGTCTGCTGGCGCGGCGGCGCGCCGCGGCGGCCCGCGCCCAGCAGCCGGAACCGGTCGTCCAGCCGCGCGCTCAGCTCCCGCACGCCGAGGGCTCGTACGCGGGTCGCGGCCAGCTCCAGCGCCAGCGGGATGCCGTCGAGGCGGCGGCAGATGTCCGCGACGGCCGCCGCGCTGCTCCCGACGGGCGAGTCCAGCGCGTCCGGGGAGTCCGGTGAGCCCAGCGCATCCGACGAGTCCGCCCCCTCCAGTGCGAAGCCGGGCGCGGTGGCTGCCGCGCGCGCCACGAAGAGGGCGACGGCGTCGGCCTGTTCCAGGGGCGGCACCGGCAGGACCCGCTCGCCGGCCAGCCCGAGCAGCTCTTGGCTGGTCGCCAGCACCCGCAGGCCGGGAGCGGCTGCCAGCAGGTCCGCCGTGACCTCGGCGACCGCGTCGACGACGTGCTCGCAGTTGTCGAGCAGCAGGAGCAGCCGCTTGTCGCGCACCGCGCCCGCCAGACGCTCGACGGCCGGGCCGGAGGCCGCGCCTTCGCGTACGCCCAGCACCGCGAGCACCGCTTCGGCCACTTCGGCGGCCGTGCACGCCGCCGTACGGTGCCCGTCCGCGCCGCCCGGCCGTCCCAGAGCCGCCAGCTCCACCAGCAGGACGCCGTCCGGGAACCGGCTGGAGTCGTCCGCGAGCCGCTGCGCGGCCTCCAGCGCCAGCCGCGTCTTGCCCACCCCGCCGGGCCCGGTCAGCGTCACCAGCCGGCCCGCCTCCAGGAGCGCGCGGACGTCACGCACCGCGGCGTCCCGCCCGACGAGTTCGGTGAGGGGGGCGGGGAGGTTGGTGCGGGGCGGTGCGGCGGGAGGGGCGTCGGTGGCGGAGCGGACCGGAGGGCGATGTTCCGCCTCCCCCTCCGCGCGGCTCACACCCGCCAGCCGGGGGTCCTGTTCCAATATCGCCTGGTGGAGGGCCGTCAGCTCGGGCCCGGGATCGACGCCCAGTTCCTCCGCCAGCCGCTCGCGCAGGGCGGCGTACGCGGCCAGGGCCTCGCTCTGCCGCCCCGCTCCGTACAGGGCGCGCAGGTGCAGCGCGCACAAGCGTTCACGCAGCGGGTGGCGGGCCACCAGCTCGGCCAGTTCGCCGGTCAGCGCGCCGTGCTCGCCCAGCTCCAGCCGGGCCGCGGCCTGTGCCTCCAGGGCCGTCAGCCGTTGCTCCTCCAGGCGGTCGGCCGCGGCCCGCGCGAAGGGTTCGTCCTCGAACCCGGCGAAGGCCGGGCCGCGCCACAGGCCCAGCGCCTCGGTGAGCAGCGCGGCGCGCTCCCCCGGGTCCGGGTTCTCGTACGCGCGGGCCGTCAGCGCGGCGAACCGGCCCGCGTCCACCGCGTCGGCGGCGGCGTCCAGCTGGTAGCCGGGCGGACGGGCGGCGACCAGCGCACGGCCGCCCGGCCCGGCCGTCTCCAGGGCGCGGCGCAGCTGCGAAACCTTGGCCTGAAGGGCACCGGCGGGGTTGGCCGGCAGCCGCTCGTCCCACAGGGCGTCGATGAGCCGGGCGGCGCCGACGGGCCGCCCCTGGTGCGCGAGCAGCGCGGCCAGAAGAGCCCGCACCTTCCGTTCGGGTACCCGTACGGGCCGTCCGTCCGCCGCCCACACTCCCACCGGCCCGAGCACGCCGAATCGCATGCCGCAACGGTACCCGGGCCCCCGGCCGCACCGGCCGCCACCTGCAAGGCTGACACGTTCTGCCCGTCCTCGAAGCCCTGGCCGCCCGCGAGCCGCTTTCCACCGCCCTGAGTACGGCACCACGCGGGCCGACTTCGAGCGGATGACGGCGCCGGACTTCTGGGAGGTGGGGGCGTTCGGGCGGCGCTACGGCCGCGCCCATGCCCTGGACGTACTGGAGAAGCGTTTCAGCAGGCCGGTGGCCGAGGAGCGGCAGGTCCTCCACCACCAACGAACAGCCGTACAGGCCGCCACCAAAGCCACAACCTGCCCCCCTCAAGAAACCGGCCGACTATCCGCCCAAACGTTCTCGAACTCCTCCCGATACGTCTCGAAAAGCCCGTGATCCTCTTCCCGGTCCGCCCCCTGGCGCAGCACCTCTCGCCCGCCGCCGCGCAGGACGAGGACCGGTGACTCCATGCCGCGGCTGCGGCGCAGGTAGGACTGGACGACGGCCACGCCGTCCGGGCCGTCGCCGTCGACCAGGTAGGCGGTGAAGCGGGGGGTCTCGTCGAAGACCTGGATCTCGAAGGCGCCGGGGTCGCGGAGCCGGGCCCGTACGCGCCGCATGTGCAGGATGTTCATTTCGATGGAGCGGCTCATCTCGCCCTTCTTCAGGCCCAGTTCCCGTTCGCGGCGGCGGACCGCGCTGCTGGCGGGGTTGAGGAAGAGCAGGCGGACGCGGCAGCCGGACTCCGCGAGGCGGACCATGCGGCGGCCGGAGTAGTTCTGTACGAGGAGGTTGAGGCCGATGCCGATGGCGTCCAGGCGGCGGGCGCCGCCGAAGAGGTCCTCGGCGGGCAGCTGCCGCTGGAGGCGTACCCGGTCGGTGTGGACGCCGACGACGTCCGCGTACCGGTCGCCGACCAGGTCCTCGACGGCGTCGATGGGCAGCCGGCCGGCGGTGCGGGTGCCGATGCCGGAGCCGAGGATGTCCAGCAGCCGGGCGGAGGCTCTCTCCGCCTGGGCGAGGACGGTGCCGGTCAGGGCGCGGTTGCGGGAGACGATGTTGCGGGCCACCTCCAGTTCGTCGAGGGCCAGCTCCACCTCCCTGCGGTCGTCGAAGTACGGCTCGAAGCAGGGCCAGTGCTGCACCATCAGCTCGCGCAGCTGCGGGAGCGTCAGGAAGCTGAGGATGTTGTCGTCCGCGGGGTCGAGCAGATAGCCCTTGCGGCGGCTGACCTCGCGGACCGCCACGGCGCGCTGGACCCACTCCTGCCCGGTGGGCCCGGCGGCGGCGATGACCCACTCGTCGCCGTGCACCGGCTCGTAGACGGGGCAGAGCACCGCCGCCACGACGGCCCGCAGCCGCTGTTCGACGAGGTTGAGCCAGATGTAGGCGCGCCCGGCCCGCCGGGCGCGCGTGCGCACCTCGCTCCATGCCTCGGCGCCCCAGTCCAGCTCCGCGCCGATCTCCATCGGCCGGGCCAGGGACACCGCCCCGGGCGGAACGTCGGCGGAGCCGCCGTCGGGTCCCTCATGACCGTCCTGGCCGTCATGGCCATCGTCACCAGGGGGCAACTCCAGCCCGCCCGAGCTCACCCGCACACCGCCTTCCGAACCCCCGTGCCAACGATCAAGGCAGACTACTGCGGGTCCGGGAGGCGGTGCAGCAGGATGGATCGAGTCCGGCGCCAACTCCCCTTATTCGACGTGACCGTTGTGTCCGGAAAGCTCGGGCGGAGTGAGCGGATTCATAGCGGTCACGTCGCGCGGGGCGAGCTGGAAGCCCTGCCAGTGGACCGGCATGGGCTCCTGGTCCTCGTCCCGGGCGATGTGGTGGTAGCCGATGTTGACCCACGCGATGGGGTGGCGGAGCGGCTGCCCGTTGACCCACCGGTCGACGCTGCTGCCCGCGCCGGTGCCGCAGTTCGCCAGGTTGTTGCTGGCGAACTGTTCGCATTTGTTGTACTCGGTGAAGTACACGTCGTGCTTGGTGAAGGCGCGCCCGGTGTACTTGCTGGAGCGGCCGGGGACGATCTCGTACGACCGGGGGTGGCCGTCCTTGTTCTTGCCGACGTTGCTGACCACCCGCCACCAGCGCGTCGGCCCGGCGTCGCCCGCCAGCTCCTTGGCGACCAGGGTGCGGACCGTCTTCGTCCTGGGGGCCTGCCCGGCGCCGCCCGGGGTGGTCGTCGAGTCGAACTGCTCGACGCGGTTGGCCGACGAGCCGTCCAGGCCGAAGTTCAGGCGCCAGAAGACGTTGTGGCTGTGGCTGGTGGCGTAGTCCTTGGCGCCCTTGCCGATCGGCCAGCCGCGGCCGTCGCCCGCGTCGTAGTCGGCGGGCGAGAGTGTGCCGGTGGCGCCGACCTGCATGTTCATCGTGCCGTCGGCGGAGAAGCGCCACTCGACGATGTATTCGTACCAGCCGGTCTTGTTGACCGTGTAGACGAGCAGGTCCTTGCCCTGGACCTGCTGGATCTTGGTGGTCTCGCCGAGGTAGCGGCCCAGGCGGTAGGCGTGGCCGCGGGCGCGGGTGGTGACGCACAGGCCGTTGACGTAGGGGTGCTGCGGGTCCCAGGCGCCCGGCACCTTGACCGCCTTGATGGTGCCGCCGGGGCACTCGCCCGGGTCCAGCGTCTGCAGGCCCTGCGCGAAGCTCTGCCCGGTGAGGTCGTCGTACTCGTTGCCGCCGTCGTCGTACGGGACGTGGATCTGGGCCAGCTTCGCGGTGGTCAGCACCTGGATGGGCCGGGGCTCGCCCTTGGGCTGGTACGAGACGTTGTCCAGGACCAGCCCGGCGTTGGCCTCGTAGTGCCAGCACATGCGCCAAGTGGTGCCGCCTTCGAGGGTCTGCGTGATGCTGTACGGGGTACTGCACCCTGCGGCGGTGGGGGCGGGGGCCGCCGGCGCGGCCTGGGCGGCGGCCGGTCCGGCCGTCAGTGCCGCCGTGCCGAGCAGCAGCGGCGCGGCGAGCAGCGCGGTGCGCCGGGCGCGGTCCCGGCGGGCCGGGACCGGGGTACGGACAGGGACACGGGCGGGTCCGTGGTGGACGCGGGCACGGCGGAAGGATCTTTCGTGCATGGAAACGCTCCTGTACGACGGTGAGACGGAAGCCGTGGAGGCTTCCGAGTACGCGGGTGCGGGATGCTGCACGGTTGCTGCCGGGCGGCCGCACGGCCGGGCCGGACGGAGGCGCCGGACCGGCGCGCTCGCGGACGGCTCAGTCCAGCCGGCCGACCGTGCGCGCGCTCAGGTCGATCACGTAGCGCCGGGTGTCGATCCACTGGCCGTTGCGCACCTTGGTGAAGAGCCGCACGCAGCGGTGCTGCCCGCAGGCGCGCAGCTTTTCCGGAGCCGGTCCTTCCGCCGCTCCGCGGTAGACGAAGCCGGTCACGGCCAGCTGGCCGGGGCCGGTGAGGTCCTTTCCGGTGGCGTGCTTGTAGTCCTTCCGCAGGCCCGCCCCCTCGGGCGCCGCGATCAGCAGGCCGGCCGCCTCCTCGCTCTCCGCCCGGTCGGGCGGCGGCTGCACACCGTGCCGGCTGTCGGTCTTCTCGACCTTCCCGGTGGCGAGGTTGACGGTCTTGGTCACGTACGCGTCGGACCGGTAGTCGTAGAACGACACGTTCGCCCGGCGCGGCGCGTCGGCGCGGCCGGTCTCGTCCGGGCCCAGCTCGGCCAGATCGGTGGTCAGCCGCTCGGGCCCGCGTCTGCCCCGTACGTCCTCGGTCGCGCCGCGGAACGCCGGAGGCGCCGCCAGGGCCTGCGCCCGCGCGATCTCGTCGTCCGTGAGCGGGTCCCGGCCGATTCCCTCACGTCCCTCGGCGGGGGCGCGCTCGACGGCCCCCGGCCGCACCTGGCCCGTTTGCGCCTCGGGGCCCGCCGCCACGGCTGCCCGGCTCCCCCCGCCGGCCGCCCCAGCGTCCCCGGGCAGGGTCACCGCGGCCAGCGCGGCGGTGCCCGCCAGCGCCACGGCCGCGCCCGCCACCACCTTGCCCAGGTGGCGGTGCATCATGTTGCGCACTGTTCCCCCCTGCTGCCTCATGGTGCTCGGCACACATCGGTCGTCCTGTACGACGATCCGACTTCACCGCGGGTTGCCCGCCTTTCGGCGCAGATCGCGCGAAAAACCAGCCGAATTGGGCAGGTTGAAACAGGAGACGAGCGCAGCACCGTACGCAGCAATCGAACACGGCGACGCACGACCGACGTGATGCCTCCAGGCGTCGCGACGCCCATCGAGGAAGTGGAAGAGTCGACGCATGCAGGTCTGGCCCGGACAGACGTATCCCCTGGGTGCCACGTACGACGGTGCGGGCACCAACTTCGCGGTGTACTCCGAGACGGCGGAACGCATCGAGCTGTCACTGCTGCACGACGACGGCTCGGAGACCGCCGTCGAACTGCGGGAGACCGACGCGTTCGTACGGCACGCCTACCTCCCCGGCATCATGCCGGGGCAGCGGTACGGCTTCCGGGTGCACGGCCCGTACAAGCCGGAACGCGGTCACCGGCACAACTCCGCCAAACTGCTGCTGGACCCGTACGCGAAGGCGGTCAGCGGCAGCATCGACTGGGACGAGGCGGTGTACGGCTACCACTTCGGCCGGCCGGACAGCCGCAACGACCTCGATTCGGCGCCGCACACGATGACGTCGGTCGTGATCAACCCGTACTTCGACTGGGGCGACGACCGCCCGCCGCGCACCGACTACCACGAGACGGTGCTCTATGAGGCGCACGTCAAGGGCCTGACCATGCTCCACCCGGACCTGCCGGACGACCTGCGCGGCAGTTACGCGGCGCTGGCGCACCCCGCGGTCATCGACCATCTGACCGGGCTGGGGGTCACGGCCCTGGAGCTGATGCCGGTCCACCAGTTCGTGCACGACCACCGGCTCGTCGACGCGGGGCTGGCGAATTACTGGGGCTACAACACCATCGGCTTCTTCGCCCCGCACAACGCGTACGCGTCCTGGGGCGACCGCGGGCAGCAGGTGCTGGAGTTCAAGTCGGCGGTACGGGCGCTGCACGAGGCCGGCATCGAGGTCATCCTCGACGTGGTCTACAACCATACGGCGGAGGGCAACCACCTCGGCCCGACGCTGTCCTTCCGCGGCCTGGACAACGCCTCGTACTACCGGCTGGTCGCCGACGACCCGCGCTACTACATGGACACCACCGGCACCGGGAACTCGCTGCTGATGCGCAGCCCGCACGTCCTCCAGCTCATCATGGACTCGTTGCGCTACTGGGTGCAGGAGATGCGGGTGGACGGGTTCCGCTTCGATCTGGCGGCGACGCTGGCCCGGCAGTTCCACGAGGTGGACCGGCTGTCGTCGTTCTTCGACCTGGTGCAGCAGGACCCGGTGGTCAGCCAGGTCAAGCTGATCGCCGAGCCGTGGGACGTGGGCGAGGGCGGCTACCAGGTGGGGAACTTCCCGCCGCTGTGGACCGAGTGGAACGGCAAGTTCCGCGACACCGTACGGGACCTGTGGCGCGGCGAGCCGCGCACCCTCGCCGAGTTCGGCTCCCGGCTGACCGGCTCCTCCGACCTCTACCAGGGCGACGGGCGGCGCCCGCTCGCCTCCATCAACTTCGTGACCTGCCACGACGGCTTCACCCTGCGCGACCTGGTCAGCTACGACGGCAAGCACAACGAGGCCAACGGCGAGGACAACAAGGACGGCGAGAGTTTCAACCGGTCCTGGAACTGCGGCGCCGAGGGGCCGACGGACGACCCCGCCGTACAGGAGCTGCGGGCCCGCCAGATGCGCAACTTCATGGCCACCCTGATGTTGTCGCAGGGCGTGCCGATGCTCAGCCACGGCGACGAGTTCGGGCGCACCCAGCGCGGCAACAACAACGCGTACTGCCAGGACAACGAGCTGACGTGGGTGCGGTGGCCGGACACCGACGGGGACGGCGCCGCCGGTACGGAGGCCGAGGGCGAGGCCGGGACCGAAGCCGAGGAGGACCCTGAGCTCGCGGCCGTCCGCAAGGAGGACCAGGAGTTCCTCGCCTTCGTGCGGCAGATGGTGTGGCTGCGGCGCGACCACCCGGTCTTCCGGCGGCGGCGCTTCTTCCACGGCCGCCCCATGGAGGGCACCCACGACGAGCTGTCCGACATCGCCTGGTTCACGGCGGAGGGCGAGGAGATGCGGCAGCGGGACTGGCAGGCGGCGCACGCCAAGTCGCTGACGGTCTTCCTCAACGGCAGCGCGATCACCGAGCCGGGCCCGCGCGGCGAGCGGATCACCGACGACTCGTTCCTGCTGATGTTCAACGCGCACGCGGACGAGCGGGAGTTCACCGTGCCGGTCGACCACGGCCGCCAGTGGCAGGCGGTGGTGGACACCGCCCACCCGGAGGCGGTCGCCGACGGCGGCGGCATCAAGGCTCAGGCCGGCGACCGCCTCGCGCTGCCGGGCCGCAGCATGCTGGTGCTGCAACGGCCTGCCTAGGGGCCGGGCTGCCGGTCCTTGACACCGGTCCATGGCGCCGGCCGGGGTACGCCGTGGGCCGTACGGCCGGCTCGGCCATTGCGGTGGTTCCCGGTGCTGTCGTACGGCCCGGGCGAGAGGTCCGTTCGGCGTAGGCGGGGTGCCCGGCCCCGGCAGCGTGCGGGGCCTATGGGCGGGGGCCGGCGGTCGGGGAACCGGCGGGGGTCGTCGCCCGGGGCTGTCCTGCGCGTACATCCGGGCCGTCCGGATCGTGCGTACGCCGTGCTTCGGCGCCGGGGCGGCCCGGGCCGGATGAAACAACAAGCCGTCCGGCGGGTACGGGTGTTCCCATGACGGCCGAATCCAGTGCGCCACCCACCGCCACGTACCGGCTCCAGCTCCAGCCGGACCTGCCCTTCGCCGCGGCCGAGAAGGCCGTGCCGTACCTTGCCGCGCTGGGCGTCTCGCACCTCCACCTCTCCCCTGTTCTGGAGGCGGTGCCCGGTTCCACACACGGCTACGACGTGGTGGACCACGCGCGGGTGCGGGCCGAGCTGGGCGGCGAGGAGGGGCTGCGCGCGCTGGCCGCGAGGGCCGCGGCGCATGGACTGCGGCTGGTGGTGGACACCGTGCCCAACCACATGGCCGTGCCCGCGCCGGAGTCGCTGAACGCCGCGCTCTGGGCGGTGCTGCGGGACGGCCCCGCGAGTCCGTACGCCCGCTGGTTCGACATCGACTGGGACGGCGGGCACGGCGGACGCGTGCTGCTGCCGGTGCTGGGCGGGCGGCTGGGCGACGAGCTGGGGAACATCCGGGTCGACGGCGACGTACTGCGCTACCACGACCACGCCTTCCCCATCCGCCCCGGCACCGAACGGCTTTCGCTGCCGCGCCTCCTGGACGCGCAGTGGTACCGCCTCGCCTGGTGGCGGCTGGCCCGCAGCGAGATCAACTACCGCCGTTTCTTCACCATTTCGGAGCTGATCGGCGTACGGGTCGAGGACGAGGCGGTCTTCGGGGCGACCCACGCGACGATCCTGCGGCTGCTGCGCGAGGGCGTCGTCGACGGGCTGCGCATCGACCACCCGGACGGCCTGGCCGCCCCGGGCAACTACCTCGCCCGGCTGCACGCCGCCACCGGCGGGCGCTGGACGGTGGTCGAGAAGATCCTGACCGGCCGGGAGCGGCTGCCGGACGGCTGGGCGTGCGCGGGCACCACCGGCTACGACGCGCTGCGGCACCTCGACGGCCTGTTCGTCTGCCCGCTCGGCTCCGGCCGCCTGTTCACCGTCTACCGGGACTTCGTGGCCCCGCTGGCGGACGCGGGCGGCGACTGGGAGGAAACGGTACGCCGCGCCGCCTACGAGGTCGTCACCCACGATCTCGCCGCCGAGGTCGAACGGCTGGTGCGGACCGCGGGGCGGATCAGCGACCGGGCGTCCCACCAGGGCGACCACGCGCCCTGGGCCCTGCGCACCGCCGTCCGGGAGCTGCTGGTCCGGCTGCCCGTCTACCGCCCGTACGCCACCGACCGCGCCGGAGCGCGCGACCCGCGGCGCGGCGAGCAGGACGCGGCGATGCTGGCCGAGGCCGCCGCGCGGGCGCGTACGGTCTTCCGCTCGCCGCAGGAGGCGCTGGCCGTGGACCTGGTGCGCGACCTGGCGCTCGGCCTGCTCGGGGACGGCCCGGACTGCGAGGACTTCTGCGCCCGCTTCGCCCAGACCTCCTCCGCGCTGCGCGCCAAGTCCGTGGAGGACACCGCCTTCTACCGCTATGTGCCGCTGCTGTCGGCCTGCGAGGTCGGCGCCGACCCGGGCGCGCCCACGGTGGGCGTGGACACCTTCCACGCGTACTGCGCCCGTATCCAGCGGGACTGGCCGCTGACCTCGACGGTGCTCTCGACGCACGACACCAAGCGCAGCGCCGACGTACGGGCGCGGATCGCGGTCCTGACCGAGTGCCCGGAGCGGTGGCGGGACCTGCTGCGCCGGGTGTCCGCAGGGCCGGGCGAGGGCCCGCAGCCGCCGGACCAGCACCTGGCGTGGACAGCCTGGCAGACCGCCTTCGGCCTGGGCAAACCGTCCGCCGAACGGCTGATCCCGTCGGTGCTCAAGGCCGTACGGGAGGCCGGGCTGCACACGTCCTGGACGGAGCAGGACGCCGAGTACGAGGAGGCGGTCGGCGAATTCCTGCGCGCGGGGCCGTGCGGGCCGGCGGCGTCCCCGCTCACCGAGCTGGCCGCCGATCTCGCACCGTACATCCGCGCCAACGTGCTGAGCGCGGCGCTGCTCCATCTGACGATGCCCGGCGTGCCCGACCTCTACCAGGGCACCGAGACCGAGTACACCGCGCTGGTGGACCCGGACAACCGCCGCCCGCCGCGGCTGCGCGCCGACCTGCTCACCGAACTGGACGGCGGAGCCGACCCGCAGGACCTCTCCGCGGAGAAGCTGCTGCTGACGGCCAGAGCGCTGCGCCTCCGCCGGGACCATCCCGACTGGTTCGGCGTCGGCGGCACGTACACCCCCCTGCACGCCGACGGCGAGGCCGCCGGGCACTGCCTGGCCTTCGCCCGCGCCGGACGTGCCGTGACGGTGGCCACGCGCCTCTCCCTCCGGCTGGCCGAGGACGGCGGCTGGCGCAACACGGAACTGCACCTTCCGGGCCCGGGCCCCTGGCGCGATCTGCTCACCGGCCGGGAGCTCCGCGAACCGGTGGTCTGCCTGCGCGAGCTGCTGGCGCGGTATCCGGTGGCGTTGCTGGTGGGAGAGGGCTGACGGGAGAGGCGTACGGACGAGGCGTACGGACACGACCGCGGGACGGCCGCCCGGTGCGGAACCGGAGGGGGAACGGCAGTCGTCTGCCCAGTGGTCGAGTCTGAGGAGTACGTACGGTGCGTATCTACATCAGCGCGGACATGGAGGGCGTCACGGGGCTCGTCGACGCCGACGACGTCCAGCCGGGCGGGCGGGACTACGAGCGCGGGCGGCTGATGATGGCGGAGGACGTCAACGCCGCCGTCCGTGGCGCCGTCGCGGCCGGTGCCACGGACATCGTCGTCAACGACGCCCACGGGCCCATGCGCAACCTGCTGCCCGAGGCCCTGCACCCGGCGGCCCGGCTCATCCGCGGCAAGCCCAAGCAGATGGGCATGCTCGAAGGGCTCACGCCGGGGCACGACGCCGTGGTCTGCGTCGGCTACCACGCGCGGGCGGGCACGCTCGGCGTGCTGAGCCACAGCTTCATGGGCCACGAGATCGAGGACATCTGGCTGGACGGCCGCCCCGTGGGCGAAATCGGCCTGGCGCAGGCCGCCGCGGCGGCCCTCGGGGTGCCCGTGGTGGCCCTGACCGGTGACGACGGTGCCTGCGCCGAGACGAAGGAGTGGGACGACGCGATCGCCACCGTCGCCGTGAAGCAGGCGCACGACCGTTTCGCCGCCGAGCTGCTCCCGGACGCGGTAGCCCGCCGGGCGATCGAAGAGACGGTCGCCGCCGCCCTCGCGACGCCGCTCCGGGCCCCCGAGCCGCCGCCGGACCCGTGCGCCCTGACCGTCCGCTGGCAGTCGGCCTCGGTGGCCGCGACGCTGCTGGGGATACCGGGCGTGACCTCGGTCGACGGCCGGACCGTACGGGCGCGCGGGGCGCTGACCGACCTGTACCGGCTCTTCGGCGTATGGATGTGGGTGGCGGCTTCGCTCACGCATCAGCAGCCGTACTGCTGAGCCTCCCGGAGGAGGTCGACGAAGTGCTCGGCCGCGCCGGTGGGCGGCACCCGGGAGAAGACGGTGATCTCCCGGCGCCACGGCGGGTCGGTGGGGACGGCGGTGCAGTCCAGGCCGGTCAGTTCGTGGGCGGCGGTCAGGAGGACGCCGACGCCGGCCGCCGCCATGCGGACCGCCGTCGAGGTGTGCTGGGTGCGGACGGCCGTACGGGGCGTGAAGCCGGCCCGTTCGCACTCCACGTCCAGCCACCGCCGGCCCGCCACGACCGGTTCCAGCGCGCAGCGCACCCAAGGGCGGTCGGCCACCTCCTCGATGCGTACGGCGGTACGGCCGCCGAGCGGGTCGCCGGGCGGCAGGACCAGCACCATCCGCTCCTCCCCCACGACCGTGACCGGCCCCGGCCACTTCGGTGGCCGGGGCCCGACCGCCACGTCGGCGACGCCGCGTTCCATGTGCTCGTACAGCTCGTCGGTGGTGGCGTATTCGTGCAGGACGAGGCGCACGCCGCCGTACTCACGCCCCCAGCGCACACAGACCGCCGGGAGCACGCCGATGGCGTGCGCGTGCACCGTCGCGATGTGCAGTTCGCCGCTCCGGGCCGCGCCCGACGCCAGCGCGGCGCGGCGGGCCTGTTCGGCGCTGCGTACGGCGAGTTCGGCGTGCGGGAGGTAGGCGCGGCCCATGGGTGTCAGCCGGACGCCGCGCTTCATCCGCTCCAGCAGCGGACCGCCGACCTCCCGTTCGAGGGCCTTGATCTGGTGGGACAGCGCCGACTGGGTCACGTGCAGGAGCTCGGCAGCGCGTGTGAAGGAGCCTTCCGCGACCACGGTGACCAGGTACTCCATCTGCCGCAGACTCATACGGCCCCCCGTTCTCCCCATGAACGATGCTCATCGCCCCCATGGAAACATTGCCTTGGACTCATGGGCGGGCGGGGGCGGAGGCTGGCCGCATGAGCGACATGAACAGCGGTGGCACGGGAACGGGGGCCGCGCGCGGCGGCGAGACCGACGTGGTGGTCATCGGCGGCGGCACGGGCGGCTACAGCACGGCCCTGCGGGCCGCCTCCCTCGGACTGCGGGTGGTCCTCGCCGAACGGGACCTCGTCGGCGGGACCTGTCTGCACCGCGGCTGCATCCCGAGCAAGGCGATGCTGCACGCGGCGGAACTGGTGGACGGCATCGCCGAGGCGCGCGAGCGCTGGGGCGTGAAGGCCACGCTCGACAGCGTCGACTGGGGCGCGCTGACCGCCACCCGGGACGACATCGTGACGCGCAACCACCGGGGCGTGGAGGGGCACTTGGAACGTGCCGGGGTGCGTGTGGTGCGCGGGAGCGCGCGCCTGACCGGCCCGCGCTCCGTGTACGTCGAGGCGCCGGACGGCGGGGAGTTCACCGCGCGGCGCGGCATCGTGCTCGCCACCGGCTCCCGCCCGCGCCTGCTGCCCGGCCTCGTACCGGACGGCCGCACCGTCGTCACCAGCGACGACGCCCTGTTCGCGCCCGGTCTGCCGGACTCGGTCCTGGTGCTGGGCGGCGGCGCGATCGGCGTCGAGTACGCGTCCTTCCACCGGTCGATGGGCGCCCGGGTGACCCTCGTCGAGGCCGCCGGACGACTGCTGCCCCTGGAGGACGAGGACGTGAGCCGCCACTTGGCGCGCGGCCTGAAGAAGCGCGGGATCACGGTCCGTACGGACTCGACGCTGACCGGGGCCGAGGTGACGGGGTCCGGTGTAAGGGCCACCGTACGCACCCGCGGCGGCGAGGAGACCGTCGAGGCCGAACGCCTGCTGGTCGCGGTCGGCCGGGTGCCGGTGACCGACGGCCTGGACCTCGCCGCGGCCGGACTCACCACCGACGAGCGCGGTTTCGTGCCGCCCGCCGACTGGTCCCGCCTGGAGACCGCCGTACCCGGCATCCACGTGGTGGGCGACCTGCTGCCGCCGCCCTCACCCGGCCTGGCGCACGCCTCGTTCGCGGAGGGTCTGCTGGTCGCCGAGACGCTGGCCGGCGTGCCGTCCCGGCCGGTGGACCACGCGGCCGTGCCGCGCGTGACGTACTCCTCGCCGCAGACCGCATCGGTCGGCCTGACCGAGGCGGAGGCACGCGCCCGCGGCCTGGAGGTGCGGGTCAACACCATGCCGCTGACGGCGGTCGCCAAGGGCATGGTGCACGGACAGGGCGGCATCGTGAAGGTCGTCGCGGCGGCGGACGGCGCGGGCGGCGAGGCCACCGGGACCGTACTCGGCGTGCACCTGGTCGGCCCGCACGTCTCGGAGATGATCGCGGAGAGCCAGCTGATCGTCGCCTGGGACGCCGAACCGTCCGATGTGGCGCAGCACATCCACGCGCATCCGACGCTGTCGGAAGCGGTCGGTGAGACGTTCCTGACGCTGGCGGGGAGAGGGCTGCATCAGCACTGAGGGGCAGGGGCGGGCGTACGGGACGGGCGTACGAGCCTGCCTCAGCGGCCGGCGAACACCGCCCGTACCCGCGCACCGTTGGCGAACAGGACAACGCCGGCCAGCAGCACCCCGCATGCCCCCTGTTCGATCTTCAGCCACGCCGGAAACGCTCCGGGCAGCACCACGACGGCCGCGATCACCGCGACCATGACGGCCGAGGCCACCCGCAGCCGGAGGTAGGACCGGCCGTGGCCACGGGCCGTGCGGGCGGCGAAGGCGACCATGAGCAGGGACGTGACGACGACGATGACCGTGCGGACCCACACGGCGTCGGTGACCGTACCGGGGTGGTCGCGCAGCAGCACGACGGCACCCAGGGTGAGGACGCTGAGGGCCGCGTAGCAGCCGACGAGCAGTCGTGTGGTGCGCAGCGCCTGCCGGACGCGGGGGTGGGCCAGGCGGTCGGCGGGGACGGTGGCGGGGCGCGGGGCGCGCGTACTCATGACGGACCTTTCCTCACGGCTCAATGGCGTACGGGGCCTTCGGACGCGTTGCGCGAACGGCCGTCACCAGCATCCGGCCCGTCCGCCGCCGGTCCGTCGTCCGGCCGGACGAAACGCGGCCCCGGCCCGCCTCGGGGGCGCCTCGCGCGGGCCCGTAGTGGATCACCAGTAGGGCGGGAACTTCCGGGCATGAATAACGGTTTGGCACCCCGCGTCCGCCGGGTTAAGTTACTGCGCCTGTAGACCTTTTTATGACGGAAAGACGGTATGGGTAAGTACAAGTGGGGCGCGGTGTCCGCCGTGCTCACCATCGGTGTGCTCGCCGGCTGCTCGGCCACTCCCGAAAAGGGCGGTGACGCCGCCGAGAACACTTCACCCTCCGCTTCGGCCGCGGCCTCGGCTCAGGCGGCGAAGAAGGACGACGGGAAGAAGGACGAGAAGGCGGCGGCCGGCTCGCCCGACGCGTGGAAGAAGGGCACCCGGGTCGGGCCCGCCGGCAGCCTCTGCGAACTGCCGGTGTCGTTCGACGTGGCGAAGATGTGGCAGCCCAAGGGCCTCAAGCCCGAAGACGGGAAGCTGCTGGGCGAGTTCATGGGCCACAAGTCGGCCAGGGGTGCCTGCGAGATCGACGCCAAACCGGCGGGCAATATCGGATTCATCCGTGTGTGGGCCACGGACCCGACGAAGAAGTCGCCGCGCGAGGTGCTGGAGGAATTCACCGGCGAGCAGCCGAGGGTCCTCAAGAAGGAATTCAGCGACACCAAGGCCGGCGAACTGCCCGCGGCGGAAGTCTCCTACACGACGAAGAGCCCCCTGAGGGACGAGCCCCAGCAGGAACGGGCATTCGCGGTGGTGACGCCGAAGGGCGCGGCCGTCGTCCATCTCGGCGGGTTCGACAACACCGAGCACAAGGAAATGCTCCCGGCCTACGAGATGGCCAAGAAGTCCGTCGCACCGGTGTCCTGACCCTCCGGCCGGGTCCGGGCCGCCTACGTAAGTCCGGGCCGCCTAACCCTGCGTAAGGACGTACCCCACGCTCCCGAAGGCGACGTGGTCCCCCGGCTGCACCCCCACCTCCCCCACCACCCGGCGCCCGTTGACGCAGGTGCCGTTGGTGGAGCCGAGGTCGCGCAGGAGCCAGGCGCCGTCGGCGTTGCGCAGTTCGGCGTGGGAGCGGGAGACGGTGTCGTGGTTGAGGCGCAGGCCGGAGCCGGGGGCCCGGCCTATGAGGAGGGGGAAAGGGCCGGGGGCGGGCAGGAGGAGTTTCGGCAGCCGTTCGCGGCGCCAGGCCCGGCGGATCATGATGTTGAACGCCGACGCCTTGCCCACCGCGCGCAGTACGGCGCCCTCGACCCGGCCGCGGGAGGCCAGATCGGCGGTGGCGGCGACGAGTTCGGCATGCTGGCGGGCGCCGAGCACCAGTTCCAGCCGCCGCAGGAAGGTGTCGTGGGACAGCCTGCCTTGCGCCGCGCCCTCGCGCAGCAGTTCCAAGGCGCGTTCCCGGTCGGCTTCCGACGGGCGCGCCGGTCGGGCCGGGAACTCCAGCGATGTCATGCGGGTGATTGTCCGGCGCCCGCGGGCCGGTGTCCAGCCGCGGAGGCCGGTGCGCGGGGCGGCCGCGGCCGGTGGCGGTCCCGCCGTAAATCCCTGGTGCCCCGCCCGTCCTCCGGCTACGGTCACCATCGGCCCGCGAGAAGGAAAGGAGGCGAGAGCCGTGTCGACGCACCTGTATGCACGCTCCCGTCCCGTCCGCCGGGCCGTCCTGGGCTGATCTCAGCCGATCGGGAGCGCGATCCTTGCCTTCCGAGAGGACATCATGGCCGAGTTGGTCTTCCGCGCGCTCAGCGAGAGCGACGCGCATCTCTTCCACACACTGGACGACCCCACCGCCGGTCTCGTCGGCCACTCGCCCTTCGGGCGTCGCTACGCGACCCTCGCCCAGGGCGGCCTGTACCGCCCCGAGTGGACCTGGGTCGCGCTGCGCGGCGGCGTCGTCGTGGCGCGCGCCGCCTGGTGGGCCGGGCCGGACGACACCCGCCCGGCCGCCCTGGACTGGTTCGACTTCGCGCCGGGCGAGTCGGACGCCGCGGCCAGGCTGCTGCGCACCGCACCCCTGCGCTCCGAGTACATACTGCTGCTGCCGCCGGGCTGGCGCGACCAGGAGGCCGTACGGGACGCCGCGCACGCCCGGATGGACGCGGCCGCCGCGGCCGGGCTCACACCGCTCGTCGAGCGGTTCCGCTACACCTGGACGCCCGCCTGCGGCCTGCCCGAGCCGCCGGGCCGGCTGGTGTTCCGGCCGGAGCCGGACGACGGTGTGATCCTGGACGTTCTGCGGCGCGTCGAGACCGGCTCGCTGGACGCCCACGCCCGGAAGGCGATCGCCGAGGGCGGTGTGGAGCAGGCCGCCCGGGAGGAGCTGGACTTCTTCAACTGGTGCCCGTCGCCCCGCGACTGGTGGCGGGTCGCCTGGACCGCCGATCCGGGGCGGGGAGGCGAGGTCGTCGGGCTGCACGTACCGGCCCGTAACCACCAGGCGCCGGTCATCGGGTTCATCGGCCTCGTGCCGGAGCACCGCGGCCGGGGGTACGGCTACGACCTGCTCGTCGACTGCACCCGCCACCTCGCGGCCGAGGGCGCCCGGACGATCCTCGCCGAAACGGACCAGCCGAACGTCCCGATGGCGGCGGCTTTCGCCAGGGCGGGCTACCCGATGACGCAGGAGCGGGCATGCTTCATCTGAGGCCGGACGGGGCTTTCTTCGTCCGTGCGCCGGACGAAGGAGGACAGCCGTGCTCTTCGAGGTGTGGGCACCGGACGCCGAACGGGTCGCGCTGCATTTCGTATCGCCCCACGGGCGCGCGGACGGCGCGACGGAAGAGGAAGGCGGCAGCGGCACGGCGGGCGACCGCGCCGCGAACGGCGCGCTGACCACGGGACACGCCGTGGCGACCGGATACGTCCCCACCGGGGCCGTGTCCGCCGAGCACGTCCCCATGGAGCGCGACCCCG
Organism: Streptomyces sp. NRRL F-5755; assembly: GCF_001279365.1. Taxonomy (NCBI): domain Bacteria; kingdom Bacillati; phylum Actinomycetota; class Actinomycetes; order Kitasatosporales; family Streptomycetaceae; genus Streptomyces; species Streptomyces sp. NRRL F-5755. The sequence continues at coordinate 29,892 of NZ_LGCW01000278.1, forward strand.
GGCGTCCGGGCTGGTGGCGGGCCGACGTACCGGCCCGCCACGGCGACCGCTACGGCTTCCGCCTCGACGACGGGCCGCTCCTGCCCGACCCGCGCTCGGCCCGGCAGCCCGAAGGGCCGGACGGGCCGAGCGCGGTCGTCGAGCACGATCGATTCGCCTGGCGGCACCCGTGGACCGGGCGGCCCCTGCCGGGGGCGGTGCTGTACGAGATGCACGTGGGCACGTTCACCGGCGCCGGCACCTTCGACGCGGCCGTCGAGCATCTGCCCCACCTCGCCGGCCTGGGCATCACCCACCTGGCGCTGATGCCGGTGTGCCCGTTCCCCGGGACGCACGGCTGGGGGTACGAGGGCGTCGCGCCCTGGGCGGTCCACGAACCGTACGGCGGTCCGGACGGCCTCAAGCGCCTCGTGGACGCCGCGCACGGGCACGGTCTGGGCGTCGTCCTGGATGTCGTCCACAATCACCTGGGCCCGTCCGGCAATCATCTGCCCGCTTTCGGGCCGTACTTCACGGAGACCCACCACACCCCGTGGGGCGCCGCGGTCAACCTCGACGCGCCCGGGTCGGACGAGGTGCGCGCGTACTTCATCGGGAGCGCACTCGCCTGGCTGCGGGACTACCGGCTCGACGGGCTGCGGCTCGACGCCGTACACGCCCTGCACGACACCCGGGCCCGCCATTTCCTCGCCGACCTGTCCGGCGCGGTCGACGCGCTCGCCACACACCTGCGCCGCCCGCTCTTCCTGATCGCCGAGTCGGACCTCAACGACCCGCGCGTCCTCGCGCCGCGCTCCGGCGGCGGTTACGGTCTGCACGCGCAGTGGAACGACGACTTCCACCACAGCCTGCACACGGCGCTGACCGGCGAGTCCCAGGGCTATTACGCCGACTTCGCGCGTGCGCCGCTCGCCGCCCTCGCCAAGACGCTGACCGGCGGCTTCTTCCACGACGGTACGTACTCCAGCTTCCGCGGCCGGCGGCACGGCAGCCCGCTGGACCGGCGCGCCACCGACGCCCACCGCCTGCTGGCCTACGCCCAGACGCACGACCAGATCGGCAACCGGGCGCTCGGCGACCGGCAGGCCGCCGGCCTCTCCCCCGGTCTGGTCGCCTGCGGCGCCGCGCTGGTGCTGTGCGCCCCGTTCACGCCGATGCTGTTCATGGGCGAGGAGTGGGCGGCCCGTACGCCGTGGCAGTTCTTCACCGACCACACGGACCCGGAGCTGGCCGAGGCGGTACGCGACGGGCGCCGCCGCGAGTTCGCCGCGCACGGCTGGCGGGCGTCGGAAATCCCGGACCCGCAGGATCCGGCGACGCGGGACCGTTCCTGCCTGGACTGGTCGGAGCCGGAGCGCGAGCCGCACGCCGCCCTGCTGGCTTGGTACCGCGCCCTGCTGGCGGTACGCGCCGCCCACTCCGAGCTGACCGACCCGGACATGACACGGACCGAGGTCACGTACGACGAGGAGGCCCGCTGGCTGTGCGTGCGGCGCGGGGCGGTGCGGGTGGTGGTGCGTCTGGCCGGGGAGGGCACGGCCGAGGTGCCCGGGACCCGAGGGCGGGTGCTGGCGGCATGGCCGGATGCGGACGCGATGGCGGCCGACCCGGACGGCGCCCTGAGGCTGCCGCCCGAGTCGGCCGCGGTGCTGAAGGAGGAGTGACGCGCCCCGGACGGGGGATCAGCGCTGGAACTCCGCGACGAAGGTCTCGCAGAACGCCTTCAGGTCGTCCGGCTTACGGCTGGTGATCAGCGTGTTCGGACCGCCGGTGCAGACCTTGACCTGCTCGTCCACCCAGGTGCCCCCGGCGTTGCGGATGTCCGTCTGCAGGCTCGGCCAGGACGTCAGCGTACGGTCGCGGACCACGTCCGCCTCGATCAGCGTCCACGGCGCGTGGCAGATGGCCGCGACCGGCTTGCCCGCGTCGAAGAAGCCGCGGACGAACGCCACGGCCTTCTCGTCCATCCGCAGCGCGTCCGGGTTGGCGACGCCGCCGGGCAGCACCAGCCCGTCGAAGTCGCCGACCTGCGCCTGGTCCACGGTCCGGTCGACGGGGAAGGTGTCGGCCTTGTCCAGGTGGTTGAACGCCTGCACACGGCCGGACTCGGTGGAGACCAGCTTCGGGGTGCCGCCCGCGTCGATCACCGCCTGCCACGGTTCGGTCAGCTCGACCTGCTCGATGCCTTCGGGTGCTACGAGAAACGCCACCTGCATGGCCGTTCATCCTTTGCGTTCGTCTTGCGTGGGAAGGGATGTTCCCTCTGCGGTCTTCTTTTCGCATCCCCGGTCACAACCGGGCAAAAACGTGCCAAATGGGAGGTGATACGTCCTGGGACAGCGGGTACCGGGATGCGTCACCCCGCAAACAGGGCAGCCGCCCCTGTATCCCGACCGTCCATCGCGGCTTCACCTGATGGACACTGTGTCCATGCCCCTGCGTATCGCCGACCTCCTCGCCCGGCCGGAACTGAACCTGTCCGTCACCTACGACGTCCCGGCCGGGCAGCTGGACCGTACGGTCGAGGCCGCGACCGTCTCCGACCTGCTGTATCCAGGCAAGTGGCTGCAGGGCGGCGAGCTGCTGATGACGATCGGCCTGGTGCTGCCGATGGAACCGGCGGCCTGCCGGGCGTACGTACAGGACGTGACCGAGGGCGGGGCGGCCTGCCTGGCGCTAGGGCTGGGCCGCGGACTCCCGTACCAGAAAGCCCCCGCACCACTGGTCGACGCCGCGCGCGAAGCGGGTCTGCCGCTGCTGACGGTGCCCGACGAGGTGCCGTTCATCGCCGTCACCAAGGCGGTGTTCGACGCGCGCGCCGACGAACAGCGCGCGGTGCTCCAGCGCGCGTTCGCCACACAGCGGCGGCTCACCGCGGCGGCGACGGACAGCGGTCTGCAACCGATGCTGGAGGAGTGGACCGCCGCCACCGGAGTCGGCGCCACGGTGCTCGACCCGCTCGGGCGGCTGCTCGCCACGGGCGGCGGGCAGCCTGCCCCGCCACCGGCCGCGCGGGACCTCGTGGAACGGGTCGCCGCCCGCGGCCTGCGCGGCAGCGCGTCCAGTACGGCTGGTGGCCGCCAGCTTGAGGTGCAGCCGCTCGGCGCCCGGCGGCTGCGCGGCCTGCTGCTGCTCGCAGGCTCCCCGGACGCGGCAGCGCGCGCTGTGGTGCCCGGCCTGGTCTCCCTGCTCTCTCTGGAGCTGGAGCGCCGCCACCTTATGGACGAGCCGGAGCGCCGCCGCAGGTCTGCGCTACTGGCGGAGCTGCTGTCCGACGAAGAAGGCCCGGCGGGGCGCGCCCACGGCATCCTCGCCGCCGCCGGCCTGCACGACGACCGGGTGCGCGGCGTGGTCGTCGAACCCCCGGCCGCGGGCCCGGCGGACAGCGGTCCGCACGACATCGCCGCCGACCTGGCCCTGGCCGTCCCCGGCGGCCTGGTCCGCGTCGCGGAGAGCGGGCTCATCGAGGCCGTGGTGGGCGCGGGCCTGGACGTACGGGACGTACTCGGCCGGTTCGCGCCACACTGCCCCGCGGGCATCGGCCCGCTCGCCCCGCCGGACACCGTACGGGTCTCCCTGCGCCAGGCGGCCGGGCTGCTGGGCGTCAGCCGGGCGAGCGGGGTGCCCGAGGAGGCCCGGCAGAGCGCGGCCAGCCGACTGCTGCTGGACCTCGGCGACCGCCGCACGCTGCACGGATACGCCGACGCCGTCCTCGGCCCACTCGATCTCGCCGACCACGGCGAGGAGTTGCTGACGACGCTCGCCGCCTGGCTGGAGACCGGCGGCGCATGGGACGCCACCAGCCGCCGCCTCGGCGTGCACCGGCACACCGTACGCAACCGCCTCGACAAGGCCATGGACTTGACGGGCCGCCGGCTCGACGACCCCGACGACCGCTTCGACCTGTGGCTGGCCACCCGCATCCGAAGCGGCGGCGACCTTACGGCCGGTGGGCCGGGGCGGATCTGAGCCCCCGGCGGGCCCGGGCGGCCCTGAGACCCGCCTCCGGCGACCGCCTGACGGCGCACCACCGCGCCCCGGCGGACCGCCTAACGGGCCGCCACCACGCCCCAGCGGACAGACCTGGGACCGAACATTCCCGCGCCCCAGCGGACAGACCTGCGACCGGACATTCCCGCGCCCCGGCGGACGGCCCTGGGACCGGCCATTCCCGCTACGCCGAGCGGCCTCACCACCGCCTCCGCAGGCCCGATGTGTCCAACAGCCCACCCCCCTGCATGTCCCCACCCCCCTCTCCTGTCCTACCGTCAGGGGATGCAGACCCCATGCTCCGAAGGAGACCGCACCGCCGAGGCCGACCGGGACGGGGCGGCGCCCGGCCGGCTGATGGCCATCAGTGACCTGCACATCCGCTACGAGGAGAACCGCGCCATCGTCGACCGGCTGCGGCCCGCCTCGGACGCCGACTGGCTGCTGGTGGCCGGGGACGTCGGTGAGTACGTCGAGGACATCCGCTGGGCGCTGACCGTGCTCAGCCAACGCTTCGCCAAGGTGATCTGGGTGCCCGGCAACCACGAACTGTGGACGCCGTCCAACGACCCCGTACAGCTGCGCGGCGTCCAGCGCTACGAGCACCTGGTGGCGATGTGCCGGGAGTTGGGCGTGCTGACGCCCGAGGACCCCTACCCGGTCTGGGAGGGCGAGGGCGGCCCGGCCGTGATCGCCCCGCTCTTCGCGCTGTACGACTACACCTTCCGCCCGCCCGGCACCCACACCAAGGAAGCGGCGCTGGCCGTAGCCGAGCAGGCCGGGGTGGTCTGCACGGACGAGTTCTTCCTCCACCCGGACCCGTACCCGACCAGGGAGGCATGGTGCCGGGCCCGCGTCGCGGCCACCGAGGCCCGGCTCGCCGAGATCCCCGAAGACCTGCCCACCGTACTGGTCAACCACTGGCCGATCGTCCGCGAACCCACCGAGCCGCTGTGGCACCCGGAATTCGCCCTGTGGTGCGGCACCCAGGCCACCGCCGACTGGCCCCGCCGCTTCCGCGCCGCCTCCGTCGTCTACGGCCATCTGCACATCCCGCGCACCATCGAGGTGGACGGCATCCCGCACATCGAGGTCTCGCTCGGCTACCCGCGCGAATGGCGCCGCCGCAAGGCCGCCCCGGGGCAGCAGGTGCAGATTCTGCCGGCGGTGGCTCGGGCGCCGCAGTTCTGACGGGGCCGCGGGGCGCCACGCCGCGTACGGCCGCCGGACCGGCTCGGCGCCGGACCCGGCGGCCCCGGCCTCAGCCCCCGTCCGGCCTCAGCCGCACCGAGATCGAGTTGATGCAGTACCGCTGGTCGGTCGGGGTGGGGTAGCCCTCGCCCTCGAAGACGTGGCCGAGGTGGGAGCCGCAGCGGGCGCAGCGGACCTCTGTGCGGACCATGCCGTGGGAGCGGTCCTCCAGGAGCTCGACGGCGTCGGTGTCCTTGGGGTCGTAGAAGGACGGCCAGCCGCAGTGGCTCTCGAACTTGGTCTCGGAGCGGAACAGTTCGGCGCCGCAGGCGCGGCAGGAGTAGACGCCCGCGGTCTTGGTGTCGGTGTATTCGCCGACGAAGGCGGGCTCCGTGCCGCCCTGGCGCAGGACCTGGTACTCCTGCGGGGTCAGCTCGGCGCGCCACTGCTCGTCCGGCTTGTCGATCTCGTACGGCATACGGTCCCTCTCCCTCGGGTCAGCTCTGCAGGCGCGCGAGGATCTGCGGGCCCAGTTCGGTCACGTCGCCCGCGCCCATGGTGAGAACAAGGTCGCCGGGCCGCGCCATTCCTGCGACGACCTCGGGGACGGCGGTCTTGTCCGGCTCGGCGGTCACCCGGGCGCCGGCGGCCTGGGCCGCGTCGATGATCAGGGCGCTGGTGATGCCGGGGATCGGGTCCTCGCGGGCCGGGTAGATGTCCAGGACCACGGAGGCGTCGGCGAGGGCGAGGGCCTCGCCCATCTCCTTGCCCAGCTCCTGGGTGCGGGAGAAGAGGTGCGGCTGGAAGACGACCAGGACGCGGGAGCCGGCGGCGGCGCCGCGGATGGCCTCCAGGTCGGCGGTCATCTCGGTGGGGTGGTGGGCGTAGGAGTCGATGACCTGGACGCCGGCGGCCTCGCCCTGGAGCTGGAGGCGGCGCTTGACGCCCTTGTACGTGCCGAGCGCGGAGGCCAGGTTGTGCGGCGGGAGGCCGAGCGCGGTGCCGGCGGCGAGGGCGGCGACGGCGTTGAGCGCGTAGTGCCGGCCGGGGACCGAGACGGTGAAGGTGAGGATCTTGCCGTTGGCGAGGGCGACGGTGACCTCGCTGGTCAGCCCGCGCTGGTTGATCTTGAGGACGCGTACGTCGGCGTCCTCGGCCTCGCCGTAGGTGACGATCCCGATGTCGAGGCGGCCGGCGAGGCGGGAGGTCAGCTCCCGGGCGCCGGGGTGGTCGGCGGAGACGACGAGGGTGCCGCCGGGGCGGATGCGGGCGGCGAACGTCTCGAAGGACTCGTAGATCTCGTCCATGGAGGCGTAGTTGGCGTGGTGGTCCAGCTCCACGTTGAGGACGATGGCGACCTCGGGGGCGTACTTGTGGAAGCTGCGGTCGCTCTCGTCCGCCTCGGCGACAAAGATCTCGCCGCTGCCGTGCTCGGCGTTGGAACCGGGGGCGTCCAGGTCGCCGCCGATCGCGTACGACGGGGACAGGCCCAGCGAGGCGAGGGAGACGGCCAGCATGGAGGTGGTGGTCGTCTTGCCGTGGGTGCCGGCCACGGCGATCGGGCGCAGGCCGTCCATGAGGGAGGCGAGCGCGTCGGAGCGGTGCACGACGGGGATGCCGCGCTCGCGGGCCGCGGCCAGCTCCGGGTTGTCGTCGCGGATGGCGGAGGAGACGACGACGCTGGTGGCGTCCTCGGCGAGGTGGTCGGCGGCGTGGCCGATGTGCACCGTGGCGCCGAGGTCGCGCAGGGCGCGGGCGGTCGCCGACTCCTTGGCGTCACTGCCCGCGACCTGGGCGCCGCGCTGGGTGAGGATCTTCGCAATGCCGGACATCCCGGCGCCGCCGATGCCGATGAAGTGCGGTCGGTCCATCGCGTCGGGGATGCCCGGGGACGGTGCCATGCGTCAGTCTCCTGCTCGTCGGTCTCTGTGATCCGCGGTCTCTGCGGTCTGTGATCCGTGATCTCTGTGATCCGTACGCGCACGATTCTCGCACCCGGCACCGACAGTCGGTGCCGGGCGGGCCGGGGCGCGGGGTCAGCGCCGGATCAGCCCGCGCGCGGTGGCCGCCGCGACCGCCGCCGTACGGGAGTCGACGCCCAGCTTGGCGTAGATGTGCACCAGGTGGGACTTGACCGTGGCCTGGCTGAGGAAGAGCCGTTTGCTGATCGCGGAGTTGGACAGGCCGTCGGCGACGAGCTGGAGCACCTCGGTCTCCCGGCGGGACAGGGCCGCTGCGGGCGCCCGCATCCGGTCCATCAGGCGCAGCGCGATGGTCGGTGCGAGGGCGGACTTGCCGGCCGCCGCGGCGCGGACGGCGGCGGCGAGTTCCTCGGGCGGCGCGTCCTTGAGGAGGTAGCCGGTGGCGCCGGCCTCGATGGCGGCGAGGATGTCCGCGTCGGTGTCGTACGTGGTCAGGACCAGCACGTGCGGGGCGCCCGCGCGGGCGGTGATGGCTGCGGTGGCCTGCGAGCCCAGCATCCGGCCGCCGAACTGGAGGTCCATCAGGACCACGTCGACGTCCGGCCGGGCGGCCCGCTCGACGGCCTCCTCGGCCGTGGGCACGTCGGCGACGACCTCGAAGCCCGGCTCGGTCTCCAGGACGGCACGCAGCCCGGCCCGTACGACCGGGTGGTCGTCGGCGAGGAGGAGACGGATGGGATCGGGGCGGGTGGCGGGGTCGGGGAGGTGGCTCACGCGGTGGCCTGTCCGGTAGGGGAATCGGGCTCGGGGAGGGGCTCGGGGGCGGGGTCGGGGTCGGGGTGGCGGGTTACGGGGCCCTCGGCGGCCACGCCCGTCGGCTCCGGATACGGCAGCGTGACGGCGACCGCCGTCCCCTCGCCCGGCGCGGACTCCACGGCCAGCGTGCCGCGCAGCGCGCGGGCGCGAGCGCGCATCGCGGCGAGCCCGAAGCCGGTGCCCGCGGCGGTGCCGGAGCCCGGCCCCGGCACCTGGTCGGGTGCGAAGCCCGTACCGTCGTCCACCACGTCGAGGGCGACTTCGGTGTCCATGTAGGAGAGGGTCAGCTCGGCACGGGCGGCGCCCGCGTGCTGGACGGTGTTGGCCAGCGCGGACTGGGCGATGCGCAGCAGCGCGACTTCGTGCGGGGCGGGCAGTTCGACGGGGGCCCCGGAGACCTGGCAGTGCACGGCCAGGCCGGAGGAGCGGGCGGTGGTGGCGCACAGTCGCTCCAGTGCGGCGGGCAGCGACCCGGCCTCCAGGTCGGGCGGGCTCAGGGCCCGTACGAAACGGCGGGCCTCGGCGAGGTTGTCGACGGCGGCCTGCCGGGCCTGCTGGATGTGGCCGAGCGCGGTGGCGGTGTCCGGCCCGGACGGAACGGCTCGTTCCGCGGCACGCAGCAGCAGCTGGATGCTGGACAGGCCCTGCGCGAGGGTGTCGTGGATTTCGCGGGCCAGCCGCTCGCGCTCGGCGAGCACCCCGGCGGCGTGCTCGGCGGCCGCCAGGTCGCTGCGGGCCGCGGTCAGCTCCTCGATGAGGCGGCGGCGCTGCTCGCTCTCCCGGTACAGGGCCTGGTAGCCGAGGACGACGGCGACCGCGACCGCAGCGCCCAGTACGGGGCCGATGACCGTGCCGACGGTGAGCGTGTGGGTGTGCCGGCCGAATCCCGCGACCGCGACGAGGGTGGTGACCAGGACCGCCGGGAGCGCCCAGCGCAGTGGCAGCAGGTGGAGCTGCACGAAGAAGAGCGGGAAGGCCGGCCAGACGCCGAGCGGCGTGAGGACGAGCAGGACGGCCCACACCGCCATGACGGCGGCGAGCCAGAGCGCGGCGGCGGCCGTGGAGGTACGGACCGGGGGCAGCGTGGGGCCGACGGCGTACACGGCGAGCAGCAGGACGGCCGCGCCGACGACGGCCGGGGCGTTCGCGCTGTGGTCGGCCACGGCCCGTACGGCGGCGAGCGCCAGCAGTGCGGCCACCATCAGGTGCAGGCAGCTGCGCAGCACCCGCAGGGCTGGGGTCAGGGAGTGCGGAGTCACGGCCCCTCCAGGCTAGGCGCCGGAACCCGTACCGGCATCAATCAAAAGGTGGAGCGCCGACCTCGCCTTTCGATGACGGGGAACCACTCCGCGGCGCGATGCGCGGCGGCCCCGGCAGCGGCGACGGTGGGGGCGAGCCGCCGGGCAGCGGGCCCGGCGCCGGACGGAAGGATGGCCGGGCCCCGTGTTCGTCGCCTGGAGAGACCTGAGATTCGCCAAGGGCCGGTTCGCCCTGATGGGCACCGTCATCGTGCTGATCACGGTGCTGGTGGGGCTGCTGTCCGGCCTGACGGCGGGCCTGGGCCGGGAGAACACCTCGGCGATCACCTCGCTGCCCGCCGACCGCCTCGCCTTCGCCGCCCCGGCGGACGGCCGCGACGTGTCCTTCGCGGACTCCCGCGTCGAGCGGCGGTCCTGGGAGGCGTGGGCGCGGGTGCCGGGCGTCACGTCGGCGGAGCCGCTGGGGATCGGCACGGTCAAGGCCGCGGCGGGCGACGGTGACGGGCAGCGCACCGCGGCCCTGTCCGCCTTCGGGGTACGGCCCGGCTCGCGCCTGGCGCCCGGCGCCGGGCGGGTCGCGGACGGTGCGGCCGTCCTGTCCGCGAAGGCCGCGGACAAGCTGGGCGTACGGGCCGGTGACCGGCTCGCGCTGAACGGGCGCGCGCTGACGGTCGCGGCGGTGGCGGGCGAGGCGATGTTCAGCCACACGCCGGTGGTCTGGACGTCGCTGGACGACTGGGCGGGGGCGGCCGGGAGTTCCGGGCACGGCGGCGCCTCCCGGGCCTCCGGCGGCGAGGCCGCCTCGGCCACCGTGGTCGCCCTCTCCACCTCCTCGGACGCCGGTCTGGGCGACGCCGACCGGCAGCTGGGTACCCGTACGGTCACCACCGGCGAAGCGCTGCGCGCCATCGGCTCGTACACCGCCGAGAACGGCTCGCTCCAGTTGATGCGCGGTTTCCTCTTCGCGATCTCGGCGCTGGTGATCGGCGCGTTCTTCACGGTCTGGACGATCCAGCGCAGCGGCGACGTGGCCGTGCTCAAGGCGCTCGGTGCCTCCACCCGGTATCTGCTGCGCGACGCGCTGGGGCAGGCGGTGGTCCTGCTCGTGGCCGGTACGGGCGTGGGCACCGCGGTCGCGGCGGGGGTCGGCGCGGCGGTCGGCGGCGCCGTACCGTTCGTGCTGGACCCGGCCACCGTGCTGGTCCCGGCCCTGATCATGATCGCGCTGGGGGCCGTCGGCGCCGCACTGTCGATCCGCCGCATCACCGCCGTCGACCCGCTGACCGCGCTGGGCAGCGCGCGATGAGCCCGCCGCCTTTCCGGCCGGCACGCGCGGTGCTTTCCCGGACGGAGCGCCCGGACATTCCCCGGGCGGACCCGGCGAATTCCGGCACGGCCGATATCCGGGGACCGCCTTCGGTAAGGCCAGTCGCAGTGAGACCATCTCCGCCTTTCGGCACATCCCGCCGGTCTGTTCCGGCAGCAATTCCCCCGCGGTCGGTACACCGCTCCGTATTGCGGATTCCGCTCCCGGAAACTCCCGTTCCGTTCCGCCCGGCGGACCGGAACACCCCCCATCGAATGACCGGACGCACCTCCGTCCGGCCCCGACGACCCAGCGACGGACACCATGAACGCATCTGTCCCCCAGGCCGGAATCCGGCCGTCCGCCGGCCTCGCCCTGACCGGCGTCACCCTCACCTACCCGGACGGCGCCGCCCGCCTGACCGCCCTGGACGACGTGAGCCTGACCGTGCCCGCCGGGAGCGTGACCGCCGTTATCGGCCCCTCCGGGTCCGGCAAGTCCAGCCTGCTCGCGGTGGCCGCGACCCTGATCGCCCCGGACCGCGGCCGGGTCGTGATCGACGGTACGGACACGGCGGGGATGAGCCGGGCCGAGCTGACCGCGCTGCGCCGTACCCGGGTCGGCATGGTCTTCCAGCAGCCCAATCTGCTGCCGTCCCTCACCGCCGTGGAGCAGGTGCAGGTCATGGCGCACCTGGACGGCAGGCCCGTGCGGGAGGCGCGGGAGCGGGCGCTGGAGCTGCTCGACGCGGTGGGGCTGGCCGGCCAGGCGGGGCGCCGCCCGCACCAGCTCTCCGGCGGCCAGCGGCAGCGGGTCAACATCGCCCGCGCGCTGATGAACGAGCCGGCCGTCCTGCTGGTGGACGAGCCGACCAGCGCCCTGGACCACGAGCGCGGCGCCGCGGTCCTGGACCTGCTCACCACGCTGACGCACCGCCGCGGCACCGCGACGGTGCTGGTCACGCACGACCGCGCCCACCTGGAGGCGGTGGACGCGGTCGCGGACGTACGGGACGGGCGGCTCAGCTCCCGGCGGAGTCCCCTCCCCCACCGGTGACGGGGCCCTGGGACGGGTTCTGCGCCACCTCCTGGGCGGGGTCGTCGGCCGCGTGCGAGAACAGTTTGAGTACGGGCACGCCGACCTTGTGGCGGGCGCGCGAGGCCCAGTCGCGGTGGAAGAACTCCTCGACGTAGTGCGGGGCGGTCAGCACGATCACCTCGTCGGCGCCGGTCTCGTCGACGACCGACCGCAGCAGTTCCAGGGGGTGGTCCTCGACGATCTGCCCGACGGCCTCGGCGCCGGCCGCCCGCAGGGCGCCCAGGGTGTGGGACAGGGCGCGCTCGGCGGGCGGCTCCGCCCGGGCGCCCTCCGGCTCGTCGCCTTCGCGCACGGCGTCCTCGAATTCGCCCAGCGCCACATCGTCGATGGCCCTGAGCAGGCGGTCCTGCTTGCCGCGCGGCTGCATGAGGACGACGAAGGAGACCTGGTCGTCGCCGTGCAGCGTGGTGACGAACTCCACGTCGGCGGGCGTCAGCGACTTCTCGATCATCAATACACTCGTGAACACGGCGGGCGCCCTTCTTCTCTTCTCTCGCGGTCCGCGGAGCGAAACCGACAGAAACCATCCTGCCCCGTCGCCACACGGGGCCTTGGCCTTTAGTGTGCCCAGCGGAAGCTAAGCGGAACGAGCAATTCCGCCCTTTGTTCAGGACCGACGGTAACGGGTGAACAGGAAACCGGCCTCCTCCAGTACGGACGCGAGTACGAACGTTTCCGGAACGGTCGTCACCGGCGCGTTCATGATGCGCGACGCGTCACCGGCGACCACCAGCGGTGCCAGCGAGAGGCACAACTCGTCGAGTGCCCCGCTTCCGGCGAACTGACCCAACAGACGCGGCCCGCCCTCCGTCAGCAGCCGGACCAGCCCCCGCGCGGCGAGCGCGCCGACCACCCGCGACGGATCGACGGCTCCCCCTTCACCTGCGAAGACCACCTCGGCCCCGGCGTCGCGCGCGGCCCGTACCCGGGCCTCGTCGGCCCCGGAACCGGTCACGATCACCGTCGGCACCAGCGGCTCGGTGAACAGCGGCCGGGAGAAGTCCAGGTCCAGGCTCGCCGTGACCACGGCGATGGCGGGGGCGGGGGCCTGCCCGGCCGCGGCGCGGCGCGCGGCGAACGCCTCGCGGGCGCGCGCGGGCCGGTACCCCTCCTTGCGCACCGTCTCGGCGCCGACGACCACCGCGTCCGCCAGCCCGCGCAGCACGCCGAAGATCCGCATGTCCGCGTCGCTGGAGAGCGGCTGCGAGCGGCCTTCGTGGTGGGCCGCGCCGTCCAGCGAGGAGACCATGTTCGCGCGCAGCCAGCCCGCGCCGTCATCGGTACGGGGATACGCGTAGAGGTCGGCCAGTTCGTCCAGGCTCCACCGGCGGTCGGTGAAATCGGCGGCGCCGGAATCCGCCGTACCGGAATCGGCGGCACCGGAAACCTCCCCGGTCCCCGGTACGGTTCCGGTATTGCCTTCCGGTGATGTTCCCGGGGCGGACGCGGGCGCGGCGGAATTCTCGGTGCCGGCGGTGTCCGGGAAATCGGCGGACCGTACGTACGGGGCGGGAATGGGAAACAGGCGTCGCATAGGCGGCAGTGTGACATGCCTCGCTCACCCGGCCGAGTCCTCCCGCACAGCGGCTAGGCTGGACGGCTGTGTCGTCTTCGCAGCCCTCGTCGCCCCAGTCCTCCCCCATAGCCGGGCAGCCGGCCGAGGGGGCCGGAACCGCCCCTGTCGCGCTCACCGAGCGCGCGCCGCAGGTCCCGGCCGACCGCCTGGTGGCGGAGATGGTGCCGCCGCCGCGGTTCCAGAGCGCGCGCTTCGAGACGTACATCCCGGACCCGAACCAGCCCAGCCAGGCCGCGGCCGTACAGACCCTGAGCGACTTCGCCGCGGGCATCGGCGGCGGTACGGACGCGTCCGGCGGCAAGCGGCGCTGGTTCGGCCGGAGCCCCAAGAAGGCCGCGGCCCCCTCGGGTCCGCGCGGCGTCTACCTGGACGGCGGCTACGGCGTCGGCAAGACGCACCTGCTGGCCTCCCTCTGGCACGCGACCCCGGCCGACCCCGCGCGCAAGGCGTTCGGCACCTTCGTGGAGCTGACGAACCTGGTCGGTGCCCTCGGTTTCCAGCAGACCGTGCAGACGCTCAGCGGCCACCGCCTGCTGTGCATCGACGAGTTCGAGCTGGACGACCCCGGCGACACCGTCCTCGTCTCCAGCCTGCTGAGCAAGCTCGTGGAGGCGGGCGTGGCGCTCGCCGCGACCTCCAACACGCTGCCCGGCAAGCTCGGTGAGGGCCGCTTCGCCGCGGCGGACTTCCTGCGCGAGATCCAGGGCCTGAGCGCCCACTTCCGGACGCTGCGCATCGACGGCGAGGACTACCGGCACCGCGGCCTGCCCGAGGCCCCGCCGCCGTTCGACGACGCGACCGTCGCCCGGGTCGCGCACCGGACGCCCGGCGCCTCGCTCGACGACTTCCCCGCCCTGCTGGAGCACCTGTCGAAGGTGCACCCGAGCCGGTACGGGGCGATGTGCGACGACATCACGGCCGTCTGCCTGACCGACGTACAGGCGGTGCCGGACCAGTCCACCGCGCTGCGGCTGGTCGTCCTCGCGGACCGCCTCTACGACCGCGAGGTGCCGGTGGTGGCCGCGGGCAAGCCGTTCGACGCGCTCTTCAGTGACGACATGCTCAAGGGCGGCTACCGGAAGAAGTACTTCCGCGCCATCTCCCGGCTCACGGCGCTGGCCCGGGACGCCAAGCCGCTGACGGAGGCGTAGAGCGCGTCCTCGGGGCAGCACAGCGGCGGCGGGCCGGATTCCGGCCCGCGCGCGGCCGGTTCCCGGCGGCCGACGTGCGTGGTACACACATGCGGGTCGACACCACCTGTCCGCCAGCAGGGAGTTGCCCATGTCCGCGACACGTCGTCAGGTCCTGGCAAGAACCGGTGCAGTGGGCGTCTCGATCGCCTTCGCCGGCAGCGTCACGGAACTCTTCACCGGCACCGCCGCCGCGCACGGCGCGGGCCGCCACGGCTTCGGCCCCCTGGTCCCGGACCCGGCCGGGCTGCTCGACCTGCCCAAGGGTTTCCGGTACCGGGTGCTGTCCCGCGAGGGCGCCCCACTGCCCTCGGGCGAGGGCCGGATACCGGGCAACCACGACGGCATGGCGGCCTTCCCCGGACGGCACGGCCGCGTGCACCTCGTACGCAACCACGAGAACCGGCGCAAGTCCCGGGCCCCCGTCCCCGCCGTCGACGGCCTGACCTACGACCCGGCGGGCGAAGGCGGCTGTACGGCGCTGGAGCTGGACCGGCACCAGCGCGTGCTCTCCGAGCGCGTCGCCATCGCGGGCACCTCCACCAACTGCGCGGGCGGGCCCACCCCTTGGCACACCTGGCTCACCTGCGAGGAGACCGAGCTGCGGGCGGGTCAGGACGGGTACACCAAGGACCACGGCTTCGTCTTCGAGGTCGATCCGTACGATCCGCGCCGCACCGGCGCCGTGCCGCTGACCGCCCTGGGCCGCTTCCAGCACGAGGCCGTCGCGATCGATCCCCGCAACGGCACGGTCTACGAGACCGAGGACGCCTTCGACAAACCGTTCGGCCTCTTCTACCGCTTCCGGCCCGCCAGGCCGCTCGGCGGGCGGGGCTCCCTGCGGGCCGGCGGACGGCTCCAGGCGCTGCGCCTGCCGGACGTCAAGGACCTGTCCGCCGTCCAGGAGACGGGCACCCGCTTCGATCACGTGGAGTGGGTGGACGTCCCCGACCCGCTCGCCCGGCAGACGCCCGTCCGCTTCCAGGACTTCGGGCCGCGCGGCATCACCCACGCGCAGAAGCTGGAGGGCTGCTACTGGGGCGGCTCCTGTGTCTACTTCGTGTCCAGCTTCGCGCGGAGCGCGGACGGTTCGGCCGCCGACCACTACGGGCAGGTGTGGCGGTACGACCCGGACGCGCGCCGCCTGACCCTCGTGGTCGTCTTCGGTCCGGACACCGACATACAGCTGCCCGGCGAGTCCCCCGACAACATCTGCCTGGCCCCCGGCGGCGGCCTCATGGTGTGCGAGGACGGGGACGGGGCCCAGTACGTGTTCGGCCTCACCCGGCGCGGCACGGTGTACCCGGTGGCGCGCGGGCGGCAGAACATCGGCACCCCGGAGAAGCCCGAGTGGGGGGAGTTCGCGGGCGTCACGTTCTCCCCGGATCAGCGGACGATGTACGTCAACTGCTATACGCCGGGGACGACGTTCGCGGTGACCGGGCCCTGGGAGGACTGAGGCGCGGCCTCAGCTCCGGCGCGAACTGAGGCGGCAGGCCACGGCGGTGGCCGCCGCCGCGATCACGACCGTGCCCAGCAACGGCAGCCAGGGCAGGGTGACCGTCCCGTGGGCGGAGCCGGTGACCAGGCCGGACACCGCGGCGTTGGCGGGCGAGGCGCTCCCGACCAGCAGCAGGAGCGCGGCCGACAGGCCGGACAGGACCGACCAGCCGGTGCTGCGCAGCACCGGCCAGTTGCACAGGGCCCCGACGGCCGTGCCGAGCAGGACGGAGACGAGCGCGGCCAGCAGCCCTGCGCAGAACGCGGGCGCCTCGGGGACGGCGGTGTGGTGGTCGGAGGCGTGCGGGTCGGACCCGAGCGCGACGTACACCGTGCCGGCCAGGGCCAGGACCGTCGCCGACAGCGCGCCGGTCAGGACCCGGGCGAGGTGGGCCCGGCCGGGGCCGGCGGCCGCGGCGGCGCAGGCGCGGGCGGCGGGCGGCTCGCCGGTGACGCAGAGCCGGCACAGCCAGGCGGCGAGGGGCAGCGGGCCGATCGCGGCGAACCCGTACGAGTCGAGGACCGGCCCGCCGGGCTGCACACCGACGGCGAGGAAGGCGGCGTACAGCAGGACCGGCGGCAGCCAGCGGTGCGACCGCAGGAGCAGGGCCGAGTGGTAGCGCAGGAGCGGAATCACGGTTACCGGATTTCGTCGGGAGGCGGGGCCGGGGTGACGGTGCGGATGTGCCAGGGCGGATGTGCCGCGAGCAGGGCGCGCAGCAGCGCGTCGGAGTGGGCGGCGGCGACGGTCAGCCGGACCGTCGTACCGTCCGGGCCGGGGGCGGCGGAGGGCCGGCCCAAAAGGCCGCCGGCGATGTCCGCGAGAGCGGTGGCACCGGCGGGTGCCGCCGCCTCGATGATCACTCGGGGGCCGTGGAGGCCGCCGGTTTCCGTCGGACCCTCCGCTTCATCCGGCAGCCGGTCCAGCCGGTCGCCCGTGACCCGGTACCGCGCGTCTGCCGCGCCCTCCAGGCGGCGCGGGTCGTGGTCGACGAAGACGACCGTGCCGCCCGCCGCGACGCGCTCCGCCACGGCCCGGTCGAGGGTCTCGCGCGCCGCCGGGTCCAGGCCCGTCCACGCCTCGTCCAGGACGAGCAGATCCGGCTCGGCGAGCAGGGCCTGCGTCACCGCGACCTTCTGGCTGGTGCCCTTGGACAGCTCGGCGAGCGGCGTACGGGCGTGGCCGGCGGCGCCGAAGCGGTCGAGCCATTCCGTGGCGCGGCGGGCCGCCGTACGGCCGCGCAGACCGTGCACCCGGCCGAGGTGGGTGAGGTAGCCGACGGCGGTGAACGGCAGCGCGGCCGGGAAGCGTTCGGGGACGTACGCGGTGCGCGGGCGGCCGGTGATACGGCCCGTACTGGGCGCGTCGATCCCGGCCAGCAGCCGCAGCAGCGTGGACTTGCCGCTGCCGTTGTGCCCCTCCACGCGCACCAGGGAGCGCCGCGGCAGGTCGAGATCGACGTTCCGCAGCACCCATGGGCCGCGCACTCCGTAGCGCCGCCCGACCCCGTCCAGCCTCATCGGCGCCCCGCCGTCCCCTGGCCGTTCCCGCCCCCGGCCGCCACCGTCAGTTCCCGCTCGCCCGCTCGGGACGCAGCTCGCTGGGCCGTACGATCACGAAGCCCTCGCCGTCCAGCCGCAGTTGGACGGCCTCGCCGGAGCCGCCGCGCAGCATCGAGCCGAGGCTCTGCGAGCGGTGCAGCGAGGTCTTCAGCGACGCGCTCCACCCGACCACCGCGTCCGTGTCCACGAACACCGGGGCCTGCGGGGAGACGGGGATGACGATGGGGTTGCCCTCGCACACCACGCCGAGCTTGCCCTGACCGGTGAAGACCGAGTTGAACAGGCCGCCGCCGGTCATGCCCGCGCCCTTGACCGTGGAGATCTCGTACGACAGGGACGGGTCGAAGCACAGCACGTTGCGGCCGTTGATCGTGATGCCGTCGCCGGGGGCGAGTTCGACGACGAAGCAGTTGGCGGCCTCGTGGGCGAACCAGACCTCGCCCCGGCCGCGCACCGCCATCAGGGCCAGGCCCTCGCCGGTCACGGCCCGCTTGATGAATTTGCCGACGCCCTGCCCCTTCTTCTCGAACTGCAGGTCACCGCGGTAGGCGACCATCGAGCCCTGGCGGGCGAAGCACTCGCCGTCCACCGTGTACTTGATCGACTTGGCGTTCTGCAGGGTCATACCGGGCGCGGAGGCCGGTGTGACCACGTTTTCGGAGGCGAAGAGGTCGCTGTGCATAGGGAGGATCATCACCCGGAACGATCCGCTCCGCCAAGGCACGGCCCGCGGCGGCCCCCGGCGGGTCCGGCCGGGCTGCTGGCACACTTGTCCGTGTGACCAGCACCGACCTCACCGGCCCCGGCGATCCGGCCGGCACCCCGGCCGACGCGACCCGCCCGGCGGAGTCCGACCGGGACGCCGCCCCGCAGTACGTCCTCCCCCTCGTCGTACGGATCGAGCGGGACGCGCCCCCCGCCCGCACGGACGCGCTGGAGACCGCGGCACGGGCCGTCCTGGTGCTGCTCGCGGACGAGCGCGCGACCGGCGACGGCGAGTGGGCGGCAGCCGTACGCGACTGGCAGGACGCCCGTATCCGCAAGGTCGTGCGCCGGGCGCGCGGCGCGGAATGGCGCCGGGCCGAGGCGCTGCCGGGGATCACGGTGCGCGGGGCGAACGCGGAGGTACGGGTCTTCCCGCCGGTCCCGCTGGACGGCTGGCCCAAGGACCTGGCCCGGCTCCAGGTCTCCGGAACGCACCTGGACGACCCGCGGGCCCCCGAAACGCCCGATCCCGGCGGCGTGGTGCTGTGGCTCAACCCCGAGCTGGACATGTCGGCGGGCAAGGCGATGGCCCAGGCGGGCCACGGCGCACAGCTCGCGTGGTGGGAGCTGACCCCGGCCGAGCGCACGTCCTGGCGGGAGGCCGGCTTCCCCCTGTCCGTACGGTCCGCCGCGCCGCACCAGTGGGAGCGGCTGATCCACGACGGGCTGCCGATGGTCAGGGACGCGGGGTTCACGGAGATCGCTCCCGGTTCGTGCACGGTCGTCGCCGACCATCCGGCGCTGCGGGCGCGGCTCGAACCGTCTGCCGGAGGCTGCTGACACGGCCGAAGCCCTCCGGCCGGGTGGGGCGGGAGGGCATCGGCAGTCGCCCGGTGCGGGCGGTGTATCAGGTGCTGACGGTGGCGACGGGATCGACGTTGTAGGTACGGGCGTAGCCGTTCTCGGTGCCGACGAGGATGTCGACGACCTCGAAGTAGCGGTCCCAGAACGGGGTTTCGCGCAGCGCGTCGATGAGGAGCTGGTAAGCCTCGTGGTCGTCGGCCTCCCAGACCCAGACGTCGGTGACGCGGGTGGAGTAGAACTCCGTGTCGTAGAAGCGCGACCGTACGCCGGCCGTCCTGGCCTTGACCACGGACATCACCTCGGTGTCGAGGGCGTGCACGCGCTCCTCGGGGGTCATGGCGAGCCACTCGGGCATGGTCTTGATGAGCAGGAAGGCGGTGACGGGCGGCGCGGTTTCCTCTGCGGACATGGTGAATTGCCTCCGAAAGGGCAGGTGAGAGCGGTCGTGAAGACCGTGTGGGACGTACCGGAACCGGTACGTCTTCATCCTGCGAGGCGCCCGGCGTTGCCACAATGGGAACATCGGCAAGGGATCATTGCCCGAAATGGAACGACGCTGGTGAACAGCCCGAACAGTGGGAACGGTGTGAACAGTCCAGCCAGACCCGAGCCGGTCATCGACGCCAACCTCGCCGTGGCGCTGGACGCGCTGCTGGCCGAGCACAGCGTCACCCGCGCCGCCGCGCGCCTGCACACCTCCCCCGCCGCCATGAGCCGCACGCTCGCCCGGCTGCGGCGCATCCTCCAGGACCCTCTGCTGGTCCGGGCCGGGCAGACCATGGTCCCCACCCCGCGCGCCCAGGCCCTGCGCGACGAAGCCGCCACGGTGGTGCGCCGCCTGGGAGAACTGCTCTCCCCCGGCACCGGCGTCGACCCCGCCGCGCTGCGCAGCACCTTCACGATCCAGGCCGCCGACATCGTGGGCGCGGCGCTGGTCCCCGGCCTGCTGGAACTGGCCCGGCAGGAGGCGCCCGGGGTCTCGCTGCGCCTGCGGGCCGAGGAGCTGGAAGCCCAGCCGGCCCTGCGCGACGGCCGGATCGACCTGGAGATCGGCGCCATCGACCATGTCGACCCCGAGACCCAGGTCGAGGAACTGGTCACCCTCCGGATGGTGGCGGCCGTCCGGCCCGGCCACCCCCTCACCGAAAAACCCCTGACCCCGGAACGGCTCGCCGCCGCCGAGCACGTCGCGGTCAGCCGCCGCGGCCGGTTCACCGGCCCGCTGGACACCGCCCTGGCCGGGCACGGCCTCCAGCGGCGGGTCACCGCCGTCCTCCCCAGTCACCTGGCCGCGATGGCCCTCGCCGCCCGCAGCGATGTCGTCTGCCTCATCCCCATCGCCCTGCCGGGCGCCACCCCCTCACCGTTCACCGACGCCGCCACCGCCCTCGGCCTGCACCTCCTCGATGTCCCCCTGCCGCTGCCGCCCGTGACCATCGGCATGGCCTGGCATCCGCGCCACGCGGCCGACGGGGCGCATCACTGGTTGCGCGACGCGGTTCGCCGAACTGTCGGGGAGCCTGGGAGTCCGGGAGCTTGACGGGAGTGTGAGGCGCGGGCCCGTTCAGGCCGCCAGCCATGTACGGCGGTTCCTGGCGACCGTGTAGACGCGCTCCACTCGGGCGGGGGCCAGTACCCCGCCGAGCTGCCCGAGCGAGGGCACCTCGCGTTCGTCCCGCAGGACCCGTACGCCGCGCAGGGCCGGGTCCAGGGTCACGTCCGCCGCGCCGACGAACGCCAGCACCGGCCGGGTCTCGACGCGGAAGCGGCAGCTCCGGGTCAGCACGTAGGAGGCGCGCCGGGCCTCCTGCCGGATGTCCCGGACGTACGGGAACGCCTGGTGGCCGCGGCTGACGCGGACGGCGTCCTCGGCGACCCGCACCCGGGCGCCGCGCACGTAGTGGGTGCCGACGCACAGCACGCCGCCGGGGCCGATGAGCAGATGGCCGATGACCGCCGCGGGCGGCATCGGCACGGAGTGGATCACGTACCAGCCGCCCGCCGTCAGCAGGTCCAGGGCCGTACCGACGGCCTGTTCGCCGAGCAGCTGCCGGTGCCAGTCGTCCTGGGGCGGGCGCCGGCCGAGCAGGCGGGCCCACCACAGCGCGGCCCTCGCGCGCGGCTCCTCCGCGAGGCGGACCCGCAGGGCCTCTCCCGGGCGGTTCGGGGCGAGATCGTCGTCCGGCGGCAGGAACAGCCGGTCGGGGTCGCTCGCGTACCGCGCCTCCCGCTTCCCCTCCCCGGTCCCCTCGGCACCGAGGTCCGTGACGGCGTCGGCGGGCACCTGGGCCCCTGACCCGTCCTCCGCGCCGGGCTGATGACGGATGTCGCTCATGTCCCCTCACCCCCCGATGGCCATGGGAGCAGGCACCCGGCTCCCGGGCAAGGGGTACGACCGCCGGGCCCCGGGAAAGCCGAGGTCAGCGGACAACGTACGGTTATCTTCCGTGTTCTCCTCTCTCATAGGTTTCACCGCGGTGGCCGTCCTGCTGACCGTTTCGCCGGGGCCGGACTTCGCCGTGGTGCTGCGGACCTCCCTCGGCTCGGGGCGGCGGGCGGCGCTGTGTTCCGCGCTGGGCATCGCCGCGGGCTGTGTCGTCTGGGGGCTGGCGGGCGCGGTCGGGCTGACCGCCATGCTGTCGGCGTCGCGGACGGCGTACGACGCGCTGCGTATCGCCGGGGCGCTGTACCTGATGTGGCTGGGCTTCCAGGCGCTGCGCAGCGCGCGCCGCCGCGCACCGGGAGGCGACCGGCCGGAAGGCGCCGGCCCGGAATCCGGCATCGCCGACGCGGGCCGGCAGACGCCGCTGCGGGCGTTCCGCACCGGCCTGCTGACGAATGTCCTGAACCCGAAGGTCGGGGTCGTGTACATGTCGCTGCTGCCGCAGTTCATCCCGCACGGCTCGCCGGTCGTGGCCACGACGCTGCTGCTGGTCGCCGTCCACGTCCTGCTGGGCTTGCTCTGGCTCGGCGGCATCGCCCTGGCGGTGCACCGGGCGCGCGCCCTCTTCCAGCGCCCCCGCGTCCGCCGCCGCCTGGACCAGGCAACCGGCGGGGTCCTGCTCGCGCTGGGCGCCGCGGTCGGAGTCGAGACCGCGCGCTGAGCGATACGGAACGCGGGGCGTACGGCGTCGCGTCGCCGTGGACGCGGCGCGGGACGGGGGCCGGGCCGCTCGCCCGGTGGCATGCGCCGTCGCAAGCTCAAATCATCCTCTGAACCCGCCGCCTTCGGGATTGGTTCCCGGCCGGCGGGGCGATGACTACCCAACACCACGGGGGTGCACGAGTGGGAGGGGGACCCATGGAACATCTCGGTACGGGCATCGGCTGGCGGCCCGAGATCGCCGACGAGGTGGCGGAACTGCCCGGCGTGGACTGGGTGGAGGTCGTCGCCGAGAACCTCTGTCCCGGTCATCTCCCACCCGCCTTGCAGGCACTGCGCGAGCGGGGCACGACGGTGGTGCCGCACGGCGTCTCGCTCGGGCTCGGCGGCGCCGAACGCCCGGACCCGGCCCGGCTCGCCGCGCTCGCGGAACGCGCCGAGGCGCTGGGCGCGCCGCTGGTCACCGAGCACATCGCGTTCGTACGGGCCGGGGGCCCGCTGACCGCCTCCCCCGCGATGGAGGCGGGGCACCTGCTGCCCGTGCCCCGCACCCGCGACGCGCTGGACGTGCTCTGCGAGAACGTCCGCATCGCGCAGGACGCGCTGCCCGTGCCGCTCGCCGTGGAGAACATCGCGGCGCTGGTCGCCTGGCCCGACGAGGAGATGACCGAGGGGCGGTTCCTCGCCGAACTGGTCGAGCGCACCGGCGTACGGCTGCTCATCGATGTCGCCAACCTCCACACCAATCATGTGAACCGGAACGAGGACCCGGCCGCGGCACTGGACGAGCTGCCGGTCGAGGCCATCGCGTATGTGCACGTGGCGGGCGGGATCGAGCGGGACGGGGTCTGGCACGACACCCACGCCCACCCGGTGACCCGCCCTGTCCTGGACGTACTGGCGGAACTCTGCGCCCGCACCACCCCTCCCGGCGTCCTCCTGGAGCGCGACGAGAACTTCCCCGCGACCGGCGAACTCGCCAAGGAACTGGACATGATCCGCACGGTGATGAAGGAGGCTCCGACGGTCCCGGCACGCCGGGGGTCCGGGGCCGCACAGGAGCCCGCGACGGAAGGCAGTCCCGCCACCGGCCCGGCCCCGACCACCGGTCCGGCCACAGCCATCCGCCCGGTCCCGACCACCGACCCGGCCACGACCACCCCCGCCCGGCAGCGCCTGGCCGTCGCGCAGGCCGCGCTGCTCTCCGCGCTGGTGGCCGGGACGCCGGCGCCGGAGGGCTTCGACCGGCGGCGGCTGCTCGTGCAGAGCCGGGCGCTGGCCGACAAGCGGGCCTCCGTGGTCGCCAAGGTCGCGCCCGAACTGCCGGGCATCCTCGGCGCGGACTACCGGCCCGGCTTCCTCGGTTACGCGCGGCACCGGCCCATGAAGGGCGGCTACCGCCAGGACGCCATGGACTTCGCCGTGCATCTGCTGGCCGAGAACCGGCCCGCCGACCCGGACGCGCGCCGTCAGCTGACGCAGTGGTGGCGGGACCGCTGTGGGCCGAAACCGCCGGGCAGGCCCGGGAACCGGCTCGTCCGGGCCGCACGGCTCGCCCTGGGCCGGGGGTGGTGAACATGCTCGCGCTGCTCGTGACCCTGGTGATCGCCGCCTCCTCGCTGCTGCTCGTCGCCCGTACCGTCCATGTCGTCCGTGCGACGCCCCGCCCCGAGCGCCGCAAGGCGACCGCACACGAACTCTGGGAGATCGCCTTCCTCGCCGGCGGCCCCGCCCGGGTCGCGGACGCCGCGATCGCCGGGATGCACCAGGACGGCCGGCTCGCCGTGGGCGGGCCCGGTGTGGTGTCCGTGCGGCAGGCGGTGGCGTACGACCCGGTCGAGACGGCCGTCCTGGACTCGCTGGCGCGGACTCCGGACGGCGCGCTGGACACCCTGCGCCGCCACGTCATGCGGGCCCCCGCCGTCCAGGCGATCGGCGACCGGCTGGCGAAGCGCGGTCTGATGCGGCATCCGCGCGCCGGGCGCCCGTGGCGGCGGTACGCCGCCTGGCAGTTGGGGATCTGTGCGACGGGCTTCGTGCTCGTCCTGCTCTTCACCTTGACGGGCGCCATCACCGGCGCGAACGGAGAGACCCCCTTCGTCGTCCGGGTCCTGCCCGCGGCCCTCCTCGGCACCGTGACCGGTGTGGTGTGCCGGAAGATCCTGAGCAGGCGGGTGACGCGGGCCGGTGTCTCGGCGGTACGGACGTTCCGTACGGCGCACAAGGCGGACCTGGTGAGCGACGCGACCCAGTCCGCCGCGCTGCTCGTGGCGCTCGGCAGCACCGCGCTGCTCGTGGACGACGTACTGCGCGACCACCTCACCGAGGTGCAGCATTCGATGGCGGGTGCGGGCGCCTCGGCGGCGCCGTACTCCGGGTCGTCGTCCACCACGTCGACCGGCTCGTCGAACGCGAGCTGCGGCTGGAACGTGCCGGACGACAGCCCGGACACGGCCTGGTGCGGATCGTCGTGCGGCGGGTCGGGTTCGGGGTCGGGGTGCGGCAGTTCGTCGTGTGGTGGCGGGTCGTCGTGCGGCGGCGGCTCGTCGTGCGGCAGCTCCGGGTCCAGCTGCGGCAGCAGTTCCTCTTCCTGCGGCGGCGGTGGTGGCTGCGGGGGCAGCTGATCCCCCGCGGCGTCCGTAGCCCCCACGGCCCCCGAGCAACCGGTCAACGTACCAACGCCGGGCGGCCGTTGGCGGGGCTTCCCCGAACGGGCGACAGGGCCGACACAGGGCGCACTAGCGTGCGGTGCCGCATCAGGAGGCACCATGCGATCCGTAACCGGCACCGGCCTCGTCGTCACCGCGCTCGCCGCGACCCTGGCCGCGCTGCTCTTCCCGATCTGGTCGTTCGCCGGCCGGCCGGGGCAGGACGGGGGCGTCGACACCCAGACCGTCGCGACCTCGTTCGGCCCGCTGTCCGCGCTCGACCGTGACTTCGTCAACCGCGTACGCCTGGCGGGCCTGTGGGAGCTGCCCGCGGGCCAGCAGGCCCAGGCGCGCGGCACCGTGCCGTCCGTACGGGAGGCGGGCACCCACCTCGTCGAGGGGCACGCCTCGCTCGACCGGCACGTACGCGAGGTGGCGGCGCAGCTCGGTCTCGCGCTGCCCGACCGGCCCAACGCCCAGCAGCGGCACTGGCTGGCCGAGCTGAGCGCGGCGCGCGGGGCCGCGTACGACCGGAAGTTCGCGAACATCCTGCGGCTCGCGCACGGCAAGGTCTTCACCGTCGTCGCGCAGGTGCGCGCCACCACCCGCAACGCGCTGGTGCGGAGTCTGGCCGACGACGCCAACCGCACCGTCCTGGACCACATCCTCGTCCTGGAGCGCACCGGCTTCGTCGACTTCGACGCGATCGCCGAGGACGCGGCCACCTCCTCCCCGCCGCCGAGCCCCGCGGCCCCGCCGCCGTCCCTGGACGCGCCGGCCGCCACACCGACGCCCGTCACCCCATCGGCGACGTATGCGCTGCCTCCGCC
>NZ_LGCW01000279.1:0-54356 GCF_001279365.1 Streptomyces sp. NRRL F-5755
CCGCCGCTACGAACGCAAGCCCGAACACTTCCTCGCCTTCACCGCCATCGCCTCAACCCTCATCTGCCATCGACGACTCCAAATGAAATGACGTCTAAGACGCCCATCGGCATCGGTGTCGGCGATGTCGAACAAGGACCCCAGCGCGGGCCGGCAGGAGCGTTCGAACGCCTCGTGCCCCACCCATGTGCGGTATTCCTCGAAGGTCACGCGGCCGTCGTGGTCGGCGTCCATGTCGCCGAAGACCGCCTCGTGGGCAGCCCGCGCGCCGACGACCACCGGGTGGTCAGCGGCGCGGTCCATGGCCGAGGCCACACGGTCGACCCTTCCGAGGTATTCCGCATGGGTGATGGCGCCATCACCGTCCACGTCCAGCATCGCGAAGATGCGGTGTTGCGGCGAGTCAGCCCCTGGGCTGGACATGTGCTACCTCCCGGCGGTTTCCATGGCTTCGCATCCGTCAAGATACCCACAGAACGACAAAGCGATGCATAGCTAACCGTAATTGGGCAAGTGTGTCCGCCTCGGCGCCAACCATCGTTCAGCGTTCCGTGTATCGCGCCCGCTGAATGGTCAGGCTTCCTCCGGTCCCCAGCCGTATTTGCTGCTGGTGCGTCCGGCAGAGATGTGACGCAGGACGGCCGCATGGTAAGACACGATCTCGACAGGAATGTCGCTGAGGGGAAACCGGGACAGGCCGCCGCATTTATCCGGCTCGGCGTTGTACGGTTCGCCGTCCCACGAGTGGGCGCGGTAGAAGATGCCGAAGCGGGGGTCTTCTCCGGGGGCGCGGTGGTCGATGACGTGGGCGAGTTCGAGGTGGTCCGGGTCGACGCGTACGCCGATCTCTTCCCATCCTTCGCGAACGGTGCCGTGGTCGGTGGGTTCACCTGCTTCGAGGTGGCCGGAGGGGACCTGCCATTGCCCGGAGGCATAGCCGCCTTGGCGCAGGCTGAGCAGGACCTGGCTGTCGCGGGTCAGCAGGAGGTGGACGTCGATGATCCGGCGGTGGCGCTGGACGTCGCGGGGTGCGGTCACGGGGAAGCGTTTCCTGTGAGTGCTGCAAAGTGGGTGGAGGGTGCCCGTCTACTGGGTGCGAATGCGGTCTAGCCGTTCGTCTTGGGGGATCACGTACGTGGTCAGTTCGCACAGTTCGAGACGGGAGCTGCGGCAAAGCACCGGGTGCATGCTGCGGATGCTATCTGCGAAGGACCGTACGGAGCAGTGTGGAGCGTGCGCCGAAGATGGCGGGGTCCGGCTCTTGGAGGGCACGATCTGTCCATGCGCATTCTCATCATGGGCGGGACGTGGTTTCTGGGCCGGGCTGTTGCCGAGGAGGCGCTGCGGCGCGGGTGGGAGGTGAGCACCTTCAACCGCGGGCGCTCGGGCCCAGACGTGCCGGGAGTGCGGGCGGTGCACGGTGACCGGACGGATCCGGAGAACCTGTCGGCTCTGGCGTCGTACTGGCCGTGGGACGTGGTGGTGGACACGTCGTCTTCGGCGTTGCCGCCGCACGATGTCCTGGCCGGCGCTCGGGTTCTGCAGGCCGTGGCGGAGCAGTACGTGTACGTCTCGACGGTCAACGCCTATCGGGGGTGGCCCAGTGATCCGCTGACCGAGCAGTCGGAGCTGCTGGACGGGCCGCCGGATGCGGATGCCGAGTACGAGCGGCTGCCCGAGGGATGGGATGGCCCGGACTGGTACGACCAGGTCAAAATCCGGATGGCGCAGCTGCTCAGCAAGCTGGGGCCGACGACCGCATCGACGCGATGCGCATCTGCGAGCAGCACGGCCTCCTCGACGAGGACACCGACAGTTCCGGCCCGCCCGGCACCGCCCGACCCGGCGAGGCCGCCTGAGACGACCGCTCGGTGCGCCGGAGAGATCACACCCTGCCCACCAAGCGGAAGCCGCTTCCCGTACCCCAGCACACCGAGGAACGCGATGAGCGAGCAGAACACCAGCGGCCAGGACGACCAGGATCAGCCGAAGGGCGAGGGCTGCATCGGCTGCGGCACTTTTAAGGGCCGCTGCATGGACCCCAACCGGCACAGCCTGATGTAGCGGCCACCGACGCGTCGTGAAAGGACTGCTCATGTGCCAGCACCAGCCGCCCTGCCCAACGGCCTACGCCGCCGACCGGGACGCCGCCCACCTGGTGGCCCACCACCCGGAACAGGGCTGGAGCCTATTGTGCAACGGCGTCGTGCACTTCGAGGTTATGTCGATCTCTCAGTAACAAGGACTGGTCTGACGTGCTGCTTCGCGAGAAGGACATGTCGTTTCAGCGGCTCTGGACCAGGAGCTGTGCGGGCTTAGGCGGCGGTGGCCAGCAGTTCGGGCAGGTTGCGCATGTCGTCGAATACGACGGTGCCTGGTCCTTCCAGCCGCGAGGCCGGGGTCAGGCCGCCGCAGTAGCCGAAGGCCCGCATGCCAGCGGCGCGAGCCGCCTGCACCCCGTATGCACTGTCTTCGATCACCGCGCACCGCTCGGGTTGTACTCCCATGGAACGTGCAGCGTGCTGGAAGAGGTCGGGTGCGGGCTTGCCTCGGCGGACGTCAGCCGCACTGAAGATGCGGTTCTCAAAGTGATCCGTCAGGTCGGCGATCTCCAGGCTTCGTCGGATGCCGGCGTGATCACCGTTCGAGGCGACACAGACGCCTATGGTGAGACTTTTCAGGACCTCTGCGACGCCGTCGACAGCGGTCAGCTCGGCCTCGAAGGCCGCCTCATACAGATGCTCGTACTTCTGCTGCCAGCCCTTTTCCAGGCGCCGTCCGAGTCGTTTCTCGACGGCTGCGGTGTAGACCTCGGCGGACGAGCCCACGAACCGCTCGATGATCTCAGCTTCGGTGAACGCGCACCCCAGGTCAGCCATGACCATCGCGTCGACTTTGACGCATATCTTCTCGCTGTCCACCAGCACGCCGTCACAGTCGAAGATCACCAGTTCAACAGGGCTCTGCGTCATTATCAGCAGCGTAGAGGGATGCCGGTGCAGACTCCGCACCGCATAGGGCTGTCGTCGGATTTGCCGGGGTTTAACCCCGAGCCGCTCGCACCACCCGCCGGAGTGCCCGACAGTGCGCGGAGGCGACGGATCTCGCCGTGGGCGATCTCCAGCTTCTGGGTGAGGTCGGCGACCTGGTCGCGAAGCTGCCGATTGCGTTCGAGCGCGGTCTCCAGCCTGCGTTGCAGAGAGGTACCGCTGGCCGCGTGCCGCGGGCTGCGGTGTGGTGCCGGGGCTTGTTGCTGGAGCTGGTTGATCGCGGTGATGAGGTCGGTCTGCGTGTATAGCCAGGACCCGGAGACACCGGCCGCGTTCGCGTTGCCGACCACGGTGGGTCGTTCGCTGCGGCGGGCTGCTGCCTTGATGGTTTCTTCGGCGCGCTCGCGTGCCTGCCGGCTGCGCGTCTTCGATGCTTCGACGAGCAATCGGGCGTTGTCAGCCGGTGGCATCGAGATCGGTCACCTTCCCACCGGCCACGATCTGCTGCGGTCCGGCCTGTACCAGGGCGTCGATGGTGGTGTCGAGTTTGCCGAGCATGCGGGTGTTCTTCTCGACGATGCGCGACAGCCCGGCTTTCTCGGCATCGTCGATGAGCTTGCGGGTCTCCTCACGTTGGCGTCGGTGCTGGTCGAGGAAGTCGCCGGTGGTGATGAAGTGGCAGTCCAGGCAGGGGTTGGCGTACTCGCAGTCGGTCTGGATAGGGGCTCCGCAGTAGCCGTTGGGGAGACTGACCTTGGCGCGGACCGGGGACAGCCGCATCCAGGTGGCGGCATACCGCGTCTCGCAACTTGATCCACAGCCCGCATACCCCACGCCTGTGGCGAAGTCACTGGCTGGAAGCGTTCCCCTCAGGGGAAGCGCCACCTGACGATTTCCACCCGGCGACTGACGACGCTGATCCGCAGTACGTGAGCGGACAGCAGGGACGGAGCAAAACGAGTGCGCGCTTGACCTGGTTCAAGAGCAGGACTGCCGACGTTGCACCCCTGCACCGCCGGTCCTCACATCCTGACACGGCAAAACTGCTCTGGCACCACACGTCGCGAGGC
The DNA here is from genome assembly GCF_001279365.1 of Streptomyces sp. NRRL F-5755. Taxonomy (NCBI): domain Bacteria; kingdom Bacillati; phylum Actinomycetota; class Actinomycetes; order Kitasatosporales; family Streptomycetaceae; genus Streptomyces; species Streptomyces sp. NRRL F-5755. Next base: position 4,061 of record NZ_LGCW01000279.1, read on the forward strand.
GCTCTCCGCGTAAGCGGAGGTGGGCCGCGGCCGATGTCGGCACCGACCGTGTACTCGGCTTAAGCGGGGGTGAGCCGGATGGCCTACCGGTGTGCGTCCGCTCCGCGTGTTCTCTCTGGGGGCGGAGTGATCCTTGGAACAGTTTCAGGTCGGCCTACGCTTGATGCGCTCTGCGCGTCGCCGAGACGGGCGACGAAGGCAAAAGCCACATCCAGGCCGTGCTGGCCCTGGCCCGCCGGCGCCTCAACGTCCTCTGGGCCACGATCCGCGACCACACCTCCTGCGAACTCCGCCCTCCGACCGCGGCTGCGGCTTGACGTCCGCTATTAGGAAGTCGTTTAACGTGCACATTGCCGCTTCGGTCGAGCCGGTGGGCTGGGGGGCCTGACATGCTTCGGGGCATGGAGTCCCGCAAGAGTCCCGAGAAGAGCCCGTTGCGCCTGGCTGATGTCTGCCCTGATCTTGTTGGCGAGGTAGTTGCCCTGCTGCGGGACTCACATCCGGGAGACCCGATCGCGGACTCGATCTCGAGCCTTCCCTTTCACGGGATCTGCCGCAACTACGTGCTGACCGCTCCAGAGGGGACGCCATCGCCGTGGGTCATCGAGCTGGAGCGTGAACAGGAGACGGTGTTCCTGCTGGGTGTTGATCCGTCTCGGTCTGTAGTCACGTGGGTTGATGTGCTGGACGGACGAGATCCGTCTGCTGCATTGCCGCGTCAGTCCTGACTGACGCGTCTGGGCTTCGTTCCCTTTTGGTGGTGGGCTGGACGGCTTTAGGCCTCACCAGTGGCGAGGACCCGGCCCACATCATGACGGGGTGCCGGACAGCGGTTCTTCGAGCCGGATGGCCGGCCCGGACCGGGCTGAGACGGTTTCGGCGCACCAGCCGGAGAGCCGGTATTCGCGTGCAGGTTCTGAACCCCCTGCGGACGCGCGTTGGTGTCAGCTTGTTCGGCTCGGTCGGCTTCTCCCAGGGCCGCCGCAGGTCGGTGGCCATCGCCCACAGCGCCTCGCCCTGGTCGGCGAGGACGAGCACCTCTCGGATGAGCTCCAGCAGCTCGGGCTCGTCGTTGCCGACACGGCGCGACAGCCGCCGTTCACCCCGGGTGTCGAGCACCACGCAGTGGTGATGCTCCTTGCCGATGTCTCCCCCGGCCCAGATCCTGAACATGGCCGTCTCCGTCAGCTCTTCGTTCTGCGGCCCCGCGGGCGGCCTTGCTGGCGTTTTCCTACACAGCGATCAAGCCGCGTATCCCAATGAGCGGTTGTGACCGTCACGGACTCCGGTCGGCCAAGTCTTTTCAGCCATCAGACGGCTACAAGCTCACTGCTATACCCAGAGCCTTCGGACTCACCGATGCTACGAATGACCGGCGTAGGCCCGCGCTAGAATGGTAGGACAAGCTGAGTGATTGTTCGCCATCCGGGTTCCTGAGTGGCCGGGGAGCTATGACCTGGTGGCATGTTCGAGGTCGTCGAACGGATACGGGAGCGTCGTTGCCAGGACTGCGACGACCGGTTGAGGGGCTCTTCACGCTGGACCCCACCTCAGCCAAGCGGTGATCAACATGACGGGACGGTGGCCGCCTCCCCTCCCCCGGCGGGCCGTTGCAATCATCTTCAACTTCCCTGTGCCTAACCAAACGAGGCCCACCGGGCGTCACCCCAGTGAGCCTCTTCCGGCAGAGTGGCCCGTCACGAGCGGCCAGGGATCAGCCTTCCGCCACCCCTCTCAGCCCGCGGGCAATCTTGAGATCTACGTCGAGCGCACTGAGCCTTACCGGATCACGCCGGTCGTCGAGCACGACAACATGGAGCCTTCTGCCGACGATGTCGGATCGGTCGCCCGAAGGCCACTCCGGGTCCTTGGTGTTGTCGATCAACCCTCGGGTTCCCTCCCGCGACTCGACCTCCAATCCCCAAGGCCGGACAGCAACCACCGTCACGTCGGCCTCGTGATTCTGCAGAAAAGCCATGTCCGTCTTCCAATCCCTCCGGGCATCCAGACGCGCTTCAGCGTCAGCGAGTTGAGGCCCTTGAGCCGCGACGCCTTGTCAGTGCGCCCGATTAGGGTGCCCGCCATGGACAAAGGGCTGTTGGCCGTATCGCTCTCCGGTTCCTGGGAGCACACTACGGCGGCGCGTGATGCTCTCGTGGAACAAGGAGCTGCCGTCGTCGGGACGGTGCTGGACGTGCTCTGCGACGAGCAGTCGCCCGTTGCGTGGACGGTCCCTGCGGATGTGCTATGCCGGATCGGGGAACCGGCTCTTGGGCCCCTGGCACGAGCAGCAGCAGCGGCGGCGGACTCACCCGAAGCCGCGAGAAGAGCCGCGTGGGCGCTGGGACGACTGGAGGTGGACGATCCAGGGGCCTACGAGCCACTGCTGGAATGCGCACCCGTGGGTTCGGAGCAACGCTCTCTTCGCACTCCAGAGCCACGGCGAGGCGGCACTGAGGTTCATCGACCGGCTGACCCCGTTGCTGGGAGCCCCGGAACCCGAGGTCCGGCAGCGAGCGGTCCGGGTATTCCAGGCGATCGGCACCCCAGGGGTGCCCGGCCTGCAACGCGTGCGCCGCCTGCCGGCACCCGGCCGCAGAGTGCGAGCCGGCGCGCTCGAGGCCCTCGCGGCCATCGCAGGGCCCGACGGTCTCGACTCCAAGGACCAGGACGCCTGGCGCCGACTGACGAAGATCAAAATGCTGGCCGAGGTCCCGGACAGCATGCACCTGTGCGGATCCTGGTACGCGGTGCCGACCGCCGACCAGGACGCGGTACTTGAAGCGTTCGACCTCGGCAGCCCCCAGCCGGTCACGCTGCGCACCGGTGCGGCGGCCTGGAGCCACGACCACCATCACAGCTCCGTGACGGCCAGCGGGTCGGCATCCAGGTCCAGCCGGCGGCACCGCCGAAGCGGTTCTCAAGCTCCGCGCTCTCATCAGCAACGGCGATCTCGGCTCCTACTGGGCGTATCATCTCGCCGCCGAACATCAGCGTCTCTATCCAGCTGACCAGCGCCGATACGCTCTCACCGCCTGAGAACCACCGCTTGACGCTACCGAGCATCAGCGTTCCCGATTTCGGCAGCCAATGCGGCCATCTCCCGCAAGCGCTCGTAGTACTCGATCGCGCCGCCCTCATCATCGATCAACGGCAGGACCTTCTCAACGGCCGCGAGGCACCCGAGAAGGACCTGGTGGCGCCTTTCATCGAGGGGCCCCGACAGCGACGAGGAGACACAGCCAGCGATCTCCGTGTCCAGCAACACCATGTCTTCACCTTCGATCTCTCGACGGCGCATGTGTGGCGGGAATGACGCGCGCATGTGCTCGCCCCACAGCCGTGAGAGCAGGTTCAGTCCCCGTTCGCTCATGTTCGCGATCATGCCCTACATCCAAGCTCTACGGAAAAGAGTCCCCGCCGAGTCGCCGAATGACCGCTCGACCTGTTTCGTCGGCCATGGATGCCTACCTGCCGACCTGCGGACTACCTCACGCAGAACGAGCCGCACCCCTTCGACATAGCCGGTGCGTGCAGTCAGCGCAACCGCTCCCGTCCCGTGCGGCAGTTGCAAGCTCCGGCGGTAGATGGCACCGTCGATCTCTTCGATGCCTGGCACCGCGTGGGCGGCGAAGAACCGCAACAGGGTCTGACTGTCGAAGGGCTCGCGGACCGACACGCGTACCACGATGGTCCCGGCAGCATGCTCGGCAGGCGAGTCGGCCATCTCCCGTAAGGCGGTGGGGGTGCGGTTGAAGACGGCCGCCATGGTGTCGTTGAACCGCCGGATACTGGTGAAGCCGGCGGCCATCGCCACATCGGTGATGCGCAGGCTGGTCGTCTCCAGCAGGATCCGGGCGGTCTAGGCCCGCTGCGCACGGGCCAGGGCCTGCGGCCCCACACCGACCTCGGCGGACAACAAGCGGTGCACGTGACGTGTGGTGTAGCCCAGTTGCGTGGCCAGCCCGGCAACGCCTTCACGGTCGCAGACGCCGTCGGCGATCAGTCGCATGGCGCGCCCCACGACATCGGCGCGCAGGTTCCATTCGGGCGAGCCGGGGCTGGCGTCGGGGTTGCATCGCTTGCACGCGCGGTAGCCGACGTCCTGGGCAGCGGCCGCGCTTCGATAGAAGCGTGACATTTTCCGCTTCGGGCAGCCAGGGCAGCTGGGGCGGCAGTAGATACCGGTGGTGACCACGGCGGAATAGAACAGCCCGTCGAAACGCGTGTCCCGGCTCAGCAAGGCACGCCAGCAGCGTTCGAAGTCCAGCACGCCAAGAACCCTTCCAGTGGAGAGTGCGTGGTGCTGGCAGCTATCGGACATGCAGGGTTGATACAGCGGATCCCCTACGCCGGGACGACCACGGCCTGCAGCAGGTACGGCTCTTCCTGGCTCACCACATCGGATGGGCCAAGCGCTGAGCGCTTCGAGGCAGCGGTTGAGTGATCGGTCCTGCCAGTTACCGGAAACGGTCTCGGCGTTACCGGCAACGGCCTCGGCCTCGTCGCTGAGCCTTCTTGCGTAAGAGACAAGGTCTGCCAACCAAGCGACCGGAGCGCAGCCGCGTGAACGCCTTCCGAGTCGTTGGTGTTCTGGCGGCCCAGGATGAGGGTGGCCACCGGCAGCATGGAGCATGCTGCTTACACGGAGGATCGCGCTGCCGGCGATGACGGCCAGGCTGTCCCCGGCCCCTCTCCCGGGCGACCCGCCCGGTGGGCCTGTTCCCAAGCGCATTCCGTGCCTCACATGGTCAGCCTCTGCTGCTGACTGCCCATTCATCACCTGAATTCACCGAACCGAAAGTGTTGCTGATATGCGCCCTGCCCTCTTCACCATCGGGCTTCCCGGCCCGGGACGACTGAGCACCATGGCCAGACCCCGCGGTCATGACTGGCTCGACGACGAGATGACCGCACTCAAGAACTGCGGCGTCGACATCCTGGTCTGCGCACTCACCGGACCCGAACGCGACGAACTCGGCCTCGCCAACGAACCCCGAAAAGCCACAGCAGCCGGGCTGCAATTCGTCGCAATACCCATCCCCGACCGCGCCGTCCCCGACCGCACCACGGTCTTGCCCACTCTGCGCAACCTCGCCGAAGCCCTAAACGACGGCGCCCACATCGTCACCCACTGCCGAGCCGGCATCGGACGCTCCTCCCTCCTCGCAGCCGCCCTCCTCATCCTCAACAGAGTCACCCCCAACACCGCCTGGAACCAGATCGAGAAAGCCCGCGGGCTCACCGTTCCCGACACCGCCGAACAGCGAGAGTGGACGATGAAACTGCTCGGGTAGGCACGATGCCGACACAGTAGCTGCCAGTTACGCGGGGAAGCTGGGACGTCGGGCTCGCAGTCGCGATACAGCTCGGCGGCAGACCTGTGGAAGGTCGCGTGCCGCCCGAGAGCCCGGCCCGCCCGGCAGGGATGTAGCGGCGTCAAGTCCGCGGCCGCCCACCAAACGGCCAGGCCGTTCGCGCCGCACCACACCGCACCACACCGCCTCCTCGCTCCCCTACCCGCTCCGTCCCCCCTCCCCTGGCCCGCCGGAACACGTCCCTACCCGGATGGGCTCCGAGCTGCACAAAAGCGTCACGTATCTGTCCGGCCCCGGGACATCCCGGCCAACCGCTCACGGCCCCATGGTCCGGAAGAGCTGGCGGCCCGCACGGTGTCGACAATGCATTTGTACGGCCGATCAGCGGTGATTTAGTCTCCGGCCAACGACGTGTAGCTCAGCAGCAGAGCGCCGGGCTCCAGACCCGGAGGGCGCAGGGGCAGAACCTGCCACGTCGGCTCATGAACAACCACGCTGACCAGCAGCAACCCACCGTGGTCCCGTCCTACGCGGCAAACCAGTTGGCCACAGCCTTCATGACCGCGCTGATCCATGAGGACGCTGCGACCCGCCGCCGCGCCGCAGAGCGAGTCCAGCACTGGGAGGACGTGCTCGCCGGCATGACCGACGGCCGGCTCGCGCACACCGGTGGCCAGGCTTCCCGCCTGGGTCACCCTGAACGTGGTGCGCGGCGGTTTCGCCACGGGCGCGCCCGCCGCCGGCGGCCCCCTCCAGCCGTACGAGAAGGAAGCCGCGCGCGAGGCCGGGCTGCCGGAGGAGCGCCGGGCCCTGTTCGGCCACTGCCTCACCGAGCCCGGCCTGGCCTGGTTGTACGCGCTGCTGGACAGCGGCCGGTACGACGTCACCGTGCCCGAGGAGGCCGCGCTGCTCACCGTGGCGTGGCTGGTGCGCTCCGGGGACGTGGCGGGCGCGTTCGCCCTGCTCGACGAGCTGTGGCCGTTCGCGGACACGCTGCGGTTCCTCCCCCGGCCCGCCAAGGGGCCGGCGCCGGACGCCACCGCCGTACACCGGCGTACGGTCGCCGAGGCCGGCCGTGCCCTGGCACGGCGGCGGCCGCACGAAGCGGTCGAGGCGCAGCGGGAAGCGCTCACGGTCTGGCAGCCGTTCGGCGACGAACTGCTCGCGCACTGGCTTGAGACCGCCGGGACGGGCCGCGTGCTCGACCGGGCCCCGGGTGCCGGCTGGTACGAGCGCGGCGCGGCCCTGCTGGAGCGCTACCGGGTGCTTGCCGCAGCCCACACCCGCTGCGGCAAGCACCGCAGCCCCAAGGAGAATCTGGGCATCCTGCGCGGCGCGCTGGAGGAGATGGTCGCCGGGCGCCCGCTGGACGCGCGGCGCCTCGGTCTGCTGCGCCATGCCGTGGCGGCCATGGTGCGGCGGCGCGGCACGCCCGGATCGGAGCGGCACACCGCGCTGCGCCGGGAGCAGGCGGCGCAGGCGGCGCTGCCGTCCCACCACGCCCTGGCCCAGCTGGTGCTGCGCCGGCTGTCCGGGCTCCCGCAGGATGCCGGGGCGGCCGACATCGACCCGCTCGTCGCTCCGGTGTCCGAGGACGAGGCGCGGGAGAGCGGGCTGCCCGCCGGGGCACCGGTCCCCGCGACGATCCGGCGGAGTGTCGAGACCGCGCTCAGCGCGCCGGTCGGCACGCTGGTGGCGCGGGGCGTGGTGCCGTCGGCCGAGGTGCTGGCCGATCTGGTACCGCAGCTCGTCGCGGCCACCACGGCGCAGGCGTACGAGGACGGGGCGCTGCGCACGCTGATGGCCGCGACCTACCGGGCCTTTCGCAACCGCCGTTCGCTGCTGCTGGTCAACTTGCGGCGGCAGGTGCGGGTCGAAGAGCTGCCCTGGGTGCGGGCGGTGGCAAACCAGCGCGGCCACGCGGCGGCCCGCCCGCCGGCGCACACCGCGCTGCGGCAGCTGGGCGAGCTGGCGGTGCAGAGCTTCCCAGGCACCATCCTGCCCAACCACCTCGTCCGCGAGCTCGGTGTGCTCGCCCGCCAGGCCGAACTGGACGCGCCCCTCCTGGTCGAGGAGCTGGCCGCGGACATCTTCATGGGCACCTTCACCCCGAAGTTCCTCGCGGCGGCGCAGGTCGCCGGCGATCTGCTCGGCGGCACGCTGTACGAGCGGTACTACGGCATCGACTACGCGGCCGTGCGCGACCTCGCGATCACCGAAGCGGGCGGGGCACCGTCCCGCGGGTACGCGGCCGGGTACACGGCGCGGACCTCCCCCGGGTTCGCGCGGCTGTGCGCCGAGCGGGCCGGAACGTCCGGCCCCTGGCAGTCGTGGTCGGTGGCGGCAAATGGCGCGGTGATCGAACAGTCACAGATCCTGACCAGCCACAATCTGGCCACGCTGGTGCACCGGGTGGGCATCGCCCCCGAGCCGGGATGGCCGGACCTGGCACGCCGGTGCTTCGCCGCGGTGTGCCGGCTGACGGCCCGGGTGCACGGCAACCCGCGCCCGCTGGCCACGGTCAAGGACGCGGCGTACGTATGGCGGCAGATGGTCTTCTACCTGTCGCTGTGCACCCCGGCCGAGCAGCGGCGGGATCATCGGCGAGCTGGCGGCGGAGACGGCCCGCCGCCCTGGGCGCGTCGGTTCCCGGCTCGCGCCCGCGCTCGCGGGGCTGCAGTGCCTGGCCGACGGGGGTGCCTTCGACGCCGACGGCACCACGGACCGGGGCCGTGCCCGGCGCTTCCTTGGCTGGACCACCGACGGTGGCCACTGGCTGTGCCAGGCCCCCCACTACCGTGCTCCACGGCCACCGCTCGCACAACGGCAGCTGATTTCGCCCGCTGTCGTCCTCGGCGCTGTGGGCCGGCCGGTACGGTACGGGCGCGCTACGCGGCGGCGGCCTCGGCGGATGGTGTCCCTGCCGTGGCTGTGACCGCGAGGTCGGCCAGCTACCTCCGGACACAGCGAGCGCTCGCGGAAGGCCGGAGGCCCGCCACGCAGCACCAGGATGCGGTGAGTCGGTCTTCGGGCATGAGGGTGCCGTCGTGCAGGAATTGGCATGCGGCATTCCAGCGATGCTCGTCGCCCGGCGACGTCTCTCCGTGGGCGACTGGGATGCGTACCTTCGCCGTCGAAGTCAGCCGACGGACAGCGAGGGCAAACCGCCACCCAGCATCGAATACATGAAAACGTCCCGACGCTCCTCGCCTACTGCTGCCAACTGCGGTGCATACCCGCACGCTGGAAGTCCGCACGCTCAGCCGCCCGCTGGGACGCGGCGTTCCACGGCTCGACCTACAGCTCAAGACCGGGAATCCGAAGGTCGCCATCGGCCCAGGCAGCGACAGATCGAGGGGCTTCCGCAGCAACACCCTGGCCACGAGCCGACCCGGCCACCCAATACCCCAGGGACGCACGGCCCCTCGTTCAGGTTTCTCAGCCACAGCCGAACGCTCCGATTGGCCGGCCGTCCTCAACCCGCACAATGACAAACGGGCACCCGCTGTCGGAAGTCGCCCGCCCCCTACCGCCGCGCGAAGGCTTCGTCCGCTTCCCGCGGATACGCCGACGGCACGGTCGTGATCAATGGAAGGTAATCGCCGCTCGGCGCCTCCCAGAGGAGAGACAGATCGCCGAACTCTCAGGAGCGGGCTCAAATCTTTCGCCCGCAAACAAGCGCGGAGCATCCAGCGGAACGCCCAAGGAAGCAACCACGATCGCACGCTGCCGGGGCCCCTACCGGGATGCACTCGCATTTCACCGCTGTGACCAAGGCAATCGGACAGCCTCCCTACCCGACGTCACCACCAGGGCGGGCCGGATCCGGCCGGCTCGGCGACCTAGGCCGTTTCGTTCGGATCTTGCGAGGCTTGTCATACTTCCCGAGTGGAGATGCAAGCCGAGGAAGCAGCACGGCGTTGGCTGGCTGATCAGGGTGTCAGCCGGGTGCGCGACGGGTGGGTGAGCGACGAGGAACCGGACGCGTTGCTCACTGCCAACCAGGTGGCGCACTCCTGGGCCGGTGATGTGTTCGCCGAAGACCTGGATGCAGCCGACCAGGTGCGGTTGGCTTGCGGGCTGCTGGACCTCCTCGACGAGTACTGGGTCACGTGCGAGATCCGGTTCGCGAACGAGGGTGCGGAGGGCCCTTTGCCGGCCGACGCGCTGTGGGACGGCTACCGTCGGCGGCTGGAGGCGGACCGGGACGCCGAAGCCGTCACCTACTCGCTGTGGGTGGACTGGTTCGAGGACCACGCCACTTCCGCGACGGCCTTCGCCGAGGTTCTCGGTAACGACATCGACCGGGTGGTGGCCGAGCGATCGGAAGCCCTGCTCCGCCGAGCCCGTCGGGTTCTGGAGTGCTCGGGACCGGTGCGCTGGACGGTGAAGGAGCTGACATACCGCACCGCCATGCGGCTTCCCGCCCTGCACTCGGCCGTCTTCCGCGGCATCCTGGCGAGCTTCCACGACGTCTACGGCGACCTGGAGCCGGCCGCCGCACTGGCCCTCCTCGGCCGGCTGGATCTTCCCACGAACACCCAGCACCTTGCCGCACTGCGCCACGTACTTGCCGCGGGGCACAAGAACCACTACTGCAGCCCTGGTGCCTGGGACGATGCGGTTTGCTCCTGCTCCTGAGCCGTTGGCCTGGCAGACCAAAGAAAGATGCCGGCGACGTAGCGTCCGGCCAGGAAGATGGTTGCGGTCTTCTCGTAGCGGGTGGCGATGCCCCGCCACTGCTTCAGGCGGTTGATGCAGCGTTCGACGGTGTTGCGCTGCTGGTATGCCTCGCGGTCGAAGGCGGGTGGTCTGCCACCTCGGCTGCCGCGCCGCAGCCGGTGGCCGCGTTGATCGGCCGGAGTGGGGATGACCGCCCGGATTCCGCGCTTGCGCAGGTGCGCGGATTGCGCGGGAGGAGTACGCCTTGTCGGCTAGGACCACGTCCGGCCTGGTACGGGGACGTCCTCACTGCCGAGGCACGCGGAGGCGGGCCATGACGTGAGCGAAGGCGGGTGCGTCACCCGCCTGTCCGGCGGTGAGCACGAAGGCCAGCGGTCGGCAGTGGGCGTCGGAGGCGAGGTGGATCTTCGTGGTCAGTCCGCCGCGGGACCGGCCGATGGCATTGTCATCGGGCTCGCCGGCCGGGGCCCCCTTTTGCGGGCCCCGACTGCGTGCTGGTGAGCGCGCACGACAGTGGAGTCGACCGAGACGGCCCAGCTGAGGTCTTCCTCGGCGTCGGCCTGTGCGATGAGCGCGGTGAACACCCGCTCCCAGGTGCCGTCGATCGCCCACATCCGCAGCCTGTTGTAGACGCCCCTACAGTTCTGTACTTCTCGGGCAGGTGGACCCACTGCGATCCGGTCTGGAACTTCCAGGCGATCGCGTCGATCACCTCGCGGTGATCCCGCCACCGGCCACCCCGCTGCGGCGTCCGGTCTGGCAACAACGGCTCGATCCGCGCCCACTGCGTGTCAGTCAACGGCACGCCCAGACCAACGATCAGATGATCCAAACGAAACGGCCTAGCCGTCGCACCTCTGGAAATGGTCCTCGACCACATCGGCCACGGATTCTGATGGTCGGCCCCACGCCCAATCCTGACCACCGCTCCGAGAAGGCGACCAGTCGCGTCCTGCCGTCAATTCGATGTGTTGCTAGGGTCACCCGAAGCTGTTCGCCCTTGTCTTACCGGAGGTACCGCCACCCGTGTCCGCCCTTCCGTCTCTGCCTGCCCCGGACGCCTCGGTGACGCCCGCCAACCGCACGCGCGGCCGACTGGTGCTACTGGGCCTCATTTTGATTGTCGTCGGCGTGGTAGCGGCTGCGGTCTTCCTGCCGGAAGACGCATCGGACGAGGCCGCAACGTTGCAGGCGGGCGAGTGTTTCCAGAACACGGGGACCACGAAGGACCCTGAGGTCAACAAGCTCGGCTGCACGGACAGCCACGCCGATTACAAGGTGCTCAAGACCATCAAGGGCGGGGTTTCCGGCACGCTTGAGTGCGCGGATGTCAGGGGCGCGACGGGCTCCCTCACCCAGGTCGGCACCGAGTCGTTCGTGGTCTGCTTCGCCGACAACAAGCGGTAGCCCGCCACCAGCGTCGCATCCAGCACATCCCGGTCGAGACCGATTTCCGGCGCCAATACGTCAGGACCTTCGCCCTGCCGAACGCGGTGCACCGCTGAGCCGGATTCAGTACCCGTCGGGGCCGATAGCCGTGATACCGGCGAAGATGTGTTCCCAAAGCATGCCGCTGTGGGTGTCGGGATCGAACAGGCCCGGAGCGTGGTCGTCCATCTCCATGACGAGCATCTGGCCCATGTCGGGCTCGTCAGGATACGGGTACCAGCAGGCGTTCGCGTACCGGCGTACCCCCTCCAGGCAGCGGGTGAAGAGGTCGAGGCCGGGCGCGAGTTCGACCATGACATCGTCCGGGGTGCCCAGGTCATGGGCTGACGCGTGGATGTGCACGGTGCCTTCGCGGCGGTGCAGGTAGATGTCGCCGCTCTCGCAGGTACCGAGCGCCAGCAGGTCGTCGGCCTGTAGCCCTTCCGGCAGCCGGATTCCCTGTAGCGCCCCGTGGCTCAGCACTGTCATTTCCTCGGCGGGCCGCGGCTCGAACGTGATCGCTCCACAAGACCACCACACCGGCAGGCCAATATCGGTCAAATGGGCGCGGCTCGCCTTGTGTTCGAGTGCGGCGGGCAGCTCGCCGGCCGGTATGCGCTGAACTGCGTAGGGCGCGAACGCCTCAGCGATGCGCAGGGCAGTGAGCGGCCCCTCCGCGGATGTGGCAAGCGGTACCTTCCCGGGGCTGCCGTCCTCCGCCGAAGCATGGTCCATCCCTCCGCGCGGCCAGCCGCGCAGGACAGCCGGGTCGGCGTCGAGCAGTGCCAGGCCGTGGGCATCCTCCACCAGGTAGCGCATCCGGCCGTCCCTGCCGGGCATCGGGGCTGCGGTCCCCCAGCTGTGCGGGGCGTACAGCTCCCACTCGTCCAGGTACTCCACAGACTCATCACGCAGATACGAGCGGCCGGCCGGGGCCGTGGTGCCCTTGGCGGGGGCCGGTATCGAGCTGCCGGTCTCCAGATCGAGCCAGGTGTCTTCCCAATGCCCCTTCACCTCCAGCACCTCGCGGCCCTCGTGTATGTGACGCAGCGCCTCGTTGCTTTCGCTGAGGTTCGGGTGCGCCATGCAGCGTCCCACCGGACGCCACCACACCCAGATCGCCCGCCACGGCATTCCCTGCGCGGCCGCCGCCACCTGCTCGGCGTACGCGTCGTGTCCGAGCACCTTCGCGGCGAAGTGCAACCAGGACGCGAACTCGGCACGCGGCACCTCCTGCCCACCGAACAGCGCCTCGGCCTGCTGAAACACCTCTCGCCCGACGCTGTCCGCGCCGTCACCGGCGGAGGTGTACGCCCGCACCGCTGCCCGGTCGGTGCCCAGCAGCCGCGCCGGATCGTCCAGCAGCCCATCCGCTTCTTCGTTCATGCGGATCATCCTGCCAGGCGGCGGCGCACCACCACCTCGCTGAGCGGCGAGCCGCCGCCCCGGCCAGCAGCTGACCGGGCAGAAACCGTCACAGGAAGAGCTCCCCTGGAAGACCTTCCACGCTTACCCCGCCAACCCCCGACTGCGAAGAGCCGATGAACGTCGCTGGTCAGTAAGCGTGGGCGTACTGATTGAGATCGTTGCTCGGAGGCGGCGGACGGCTCCTAGCAGCGCTGTTGGGGTGCGCCCAACGCGACAGATGTGTCGCAGGCGTGGGGCCCACTTGGATGTGCCCGGTAGCGATCACTCCACTGATCTTGGGTTTTTGCGCTGGTTGGCTCGGAAGCGCGCCTTCTTCTGACGATTTCCGCATGTATTCATGTCGCACCATTTCCGGGTGCGACTTTGACTGGTGTCGAAGAAGGCGGCTTGGCAGGTCGGTGACGCGCACAAGGCCAATTTTCCGTCCCGTTCGCCTGCGATGATGCTGATCGCATCGGCGGCGATCACACTGAGGGCATCTTCCACGCAGGACGCCGAACTGAGCCGCCACCGCCGCATACCCTCGGGTGTCAGGATCGCCGCGGCCCGGCCCTGAGCGCTGCAGTCATTGATGACTTGCACAGCAGATGCAGGAAGAGCGTCCTGGATTGCGGCCGCTGTCGCGGCGGCGTGAATCGACTCCCTCAGTTCCCGGGCGAGGTCGAGTTGGGCAGCGGTGCAGGAGTCCACGGCGAGGTCGTTCACTGCCAGCCAGTCGACGAGTCGGCGCGGCGTGGGAATGCGCTCCACAGCGTTGCCATGACGTTCCGACAGAGTCCCCGTGAAGCTGGTCGCCAGCACGTTGCCGAGGCGGAAGTCAGGGAATCCAGCGCGCATGGAACCACCTTAGGGGGTTGCAACTCGGTTTGGAGGACTGCTAGAACCGCCTTAGCCGGTTCCTCGATGGCCAGGAGGCCTCATGCCCCGCCCGACCAGCGACGTGCAAGCATGTGAAGCCCGCGCTACCGACGCCGACCTCGACGATCTGCGCACGCGACTGGCCGCGGCGCGGTTACCGGAGGCCGAGACGGTCCATCGCGCCGCGCCCGGCTCTCCCCGATGGGAACAGGGCGTCCCTCTCGCCGACCTCGTCGATGTCGTGAACTACTGGCGTACCGGGTACGACTGGCGGTCGTTCGAAGCGCGCCTCAACCGGATCGGTCAGTTCCGCACGACCATCGATGATCTGGGAATCCACTTCCTGCACCGCCGATCCGCGCGCTCAGATGCCACTCCTCTGATCTTGACGCACGGCTGGCCGGGCAGCATCGCCGAGTTCATCGATGTAGTGGACGAGTTGGCTGATCCGAAAGACGCGGACACTCCGGCGTTCCACGTCGTGGTGCCGTCGCTACCGGGCTTCGGTTACAGCGACAAGCCGACCACCACCGGGTGGGGAACCGAAAAGATCGCGGCCGCGTGGGTGGAACTGATGGGAAGGCTCGGCTACAGCAAGTTCGCGGCCCACGGCGGCGACTGGGGAGGTAATATCACCACCGTTCTCGGCGGCAGGTTCCCTGCGCACGTTCTTGGCATCCACACAACGTTCGCGGAGGGACCGCCCGGGTTGGCGGCGGACGGGCTGACGGCGGCCGAGCGCGAATGGGCCGAGGAAACCCGCGATTTCTGGCGCCACCGCGCGGCGTACGCGAAGCAGCAGGCGACCCGGCCGCAGACCATCGGCTACGCGCTCGTCGACTCACCGGTCGGGCTTCTCGCCTGGATCCTCGACAAGTTCGCCGAGTGGTCAGACACCGAAGACAGCCCCTTCGAGACGATTTCCAGGGACCGCATTCTTGACGACGTCACCCTGTATTGGCTGACGCGGACCGGCGCATCGGCGGCCCGCATCTACTACGAAAGCCACAACTCGCTCGCCCCCGAACTCCGGGTCGACGTCCCGTCAGCGATCACTATGTACCCTCGCGACATCGAGAAGTGTCCGCGCCCCTGGGCACAGGAGCGGTACCGGCGGATCGTCCGATGGAGGGAACCCGAAAATGGGGGGCATTTCCCGTCGCTGGAGGTTCCCGAGTATTTCGTCAAAGATCTGCAGGAGGGCCTCGCGGCAGTGCTGGCCGCCAGTCGGTGAGCGCGGCTGGGTGCCGACAATCGATCACCGACTGATCCGGCTCAAGGCGTCGCCCGACGACTTCAAGACGGCAGTGAGTTGCTCCGCAACTGCTTTCCTCGCCCGGTTGCGCCGGATGCCCGTCGGTTACGACTTACGGGCCAGCGCGCAAGAGATCATCTGCTCCCATACCGTCAGTTCGAGCCTATCTGCTTCGGCCGTGCCGACATCACCGGCCGGTGCGCGTTCCGAACGCCACAGTGAGCAATTCACCAGCCCCGGTTCGAGCAGCTCAAGGCCACCGAACAGTTGGGTGATCTCCTCGTCGGTGCGCCAGCGGCCCCGGCCGAAACTGGCCTGCAGCTTCTGTTCCGCGACCTGTGTTGCCTCGTCGTCACCGCGGCGGAAGTGCGAGATGTAGACCTGGCTGCGCGACGGGACCCGGTCCACCCACCAGCGCACGAGTTCGGCGGGCCGTTCGTCGTCGTTGAGGTGATGCAGGATGGCGCTGAAGATGACACCGACCGGCTCGTCGAAGTTGATCAGGTTTGCCACGTCAGGGTTGCCGTAGATGTCTTCCGGCTCGCGCAGGTCCGCCTGGATCACGGTGGTGCGGTCGTCGGTTGCCAGCAGCGCCCGGCCGTGAGCGAGGACGATCGGATCGTTGTCGACGTAGGCGACACGCGCAGCAGCAGAATGACGCCGGGCGACCTGGTGCACATTGTCGGCGGTGGGCAGGCCACTGCCCATGTCCACGAACTGACGGATGCCGTCGCCTGCCATGGCGCCCACTGCGCGGATCAGGGCCTGACGGTTGGCGGATGCGATCGCCTGCGAACCGGGCAGGTCCTTGATGAAGAAGTCGCCGATCTCTCGGTCGGCAGCATAATTATCCTTACCGCCGAGCAGGTAGTCGTAGACACGGGCGATGCTCGGTTCCGACTGGTTGATGCTTGCAGCGTGCTCGGCCATCGGCCACCCCCTGGGGTTCCTCGTCGCACGATCGTAGAAGAACAGCTGGGGCCGAGGTGCCGTTCACGGTCGACACTTCCGGTCGTGTCACCCGCCGTAAGGCTTAAGGGCACGTGCTGCACCTGATAGCTGACCGGCTCGACATCGGGCACCCGCTGGAGCCCGGCCGGCATCGAACCGTCCTCAAGCTCCGCGCCGTCACACAGCAACGGTGACTTCGGCGCCTACTGACGCTTCCATACCACCCGAGAGTAGGAACGGCTACGTCAAAGCCCCCGTCGGGGCACCTGCCCCCTCGGCGCCTGTCACGCCCTTCCCTCAGAAAGGCCCAGGCTCAACGCCGCCTGACTGCCCGGCCGCCCGCTGAAGAAGACGACGGATTCGGCAAGTTCCTCAGCGCGCCAACTCCGGCCGACAGCGGATGAGGGCCTGAGCCGTGAGCTTGGTCATCTGGTTCTTGTCCAGCTTCAGCTCTTCCCGGGTCTTCTGGAGCTGCTCCTTGAGAGCCTGGCCGCGTGCGGTACACAGCGCGTTGGCGTGCTTGACAAGTGCGTCGGGCTCGATGCCCGCCAACTCCGGTACGTAGTCTCGGATCGTCCTGAGGAAGAACGCCTCCTGCACCTTGGTCAGCTCATGTCCCTGTGCCGGGCTGGAAGACGGTCTTCCTGCGGGAGCGTTTGCGGCGGACGTGGTCGCGGAGGGAGCCGCCGAGGCACTTGCACGGCCATCGCCGGACCCACCACACGCCGAGACGCCCAGAGCGGTGATCGTGAGGCAGGCGGCGAGCAGGGAAAGGCGCTTGTTCATGGATCTCCTGGTAGTGAGGGAAGTGGGGGGGCACGATCACTTGTCCCCGGTTGCCCCGGCGTCGGTGACGCACCTCTCGATGCGTTCGGACGACATCGACAGCCCTCTTCAGAGAACTCCTTCACACAACCGCCGTCGGCACGACTCCCATGTCGTCTTTGGGCTAACCAAGAAGATCATATCGCTTAAAACAGATGGTAGAGCGGAGTTTAAGAGCGGGCCCGGTCCCATCGGAACACCGGGCCCCGGCGGACACGGCGCTCTTCCACGCAGTACGGGTCCACCGTCCGGGTAGAGGGTCTGAGCCTGCGGTGTACCCGTTCGCGATGAACACCGCCTCGATGATTTCGCTCTCCGTGCCGACGCACTGCGGCAGGGACGCCTCGCACCACGACTCGGCGGCCGGTGCCCTGTGACAACGGGGAACCTTGATCGCGTGTCATGAGACTTTGATCGGGTCGGGTCCATGCCTGGGGTCCGGTTTTCCCCTACGGTTCGTGTGATTCGCTGCGTGTGGGCAGGGTCGGCGTGCATCGGTTCCGGGCATCCGGGCCTGGGGCGAACGCGGCCACGGGCCAGGGCGGCCCAGAGATTTCCGGCGAGTGTGAGGAGGTAGTCGTCCGGCGGGTCAGCGGGTGCCGGGACGGCAGGCCGGTACGGAGCGTTGTTGTGGTCGCTAATGTTCAAGGTCCGCGTTTTTTGCTGACGCGCCGATTCCTGAGCTTCCCAGGCAACTTGCATTCTTCCGCGATCCCCAGCGGATCCCTTCGGCTGGTGTGCTACCCGGCCATGTTCGTTCTCAGCGCCGACGGTACCGATGTATCCCGAGGCCGGTTAGTAGCTGTGTCATATCGCCTCGGAATACGTCAACGGGCACGACTGCACCGTCAGCGGTGCTGGTCGCGCCCGTCACCTCAACGATTGCGCGGGAAGGAGGTCACCAACAGTTTCCAGGCAGGGTTATGACACAGGTTCTATTACTGGTTGTACCAATATTGCGGCCGATGACGCCGCGAAAGCTGACGGCGGCTTCGTCACTCATGACGGCTCCGTGCGATACCCGCGGCGACGAAGCCCACGCAGACCAGCAAAGCGGCGAACAGAACCGCCATGAGGCCGATCTGCGCGGCCCCGGTCATGGTCACATTGACAATAGCGAGCAGCGTCACGACGGGCGCGGCGACGACGGCGGGGATCAGTATCGATTTTTGTTGTTGACCGGTGGACATGAAGGTCTCCTTGCTGTGCGGGGTGGGAATATCAGGTGAGAGTGCCATGGCGGCAGCACATCTGCTACTGCCACATCCCCTTGACGGTGCGCAGCGCGCGCAGGGTGCTCAGGTGGGCTTCGATGGGCTTGACCGGGTGGCTGCGGTCGGGCCGGGCCGGCGAGGTAGGAACACCACCGCGTTGGGCCATCAAGGGCCCAGCCGTAGGCGGCGCACCACCAGTGGTAGGAGCGTCGGCGCATGGCCCGGGCCCCACTGGAGTTCTTCGGTAGGGAGTCGGCCAGCCGACGGTGGCCGCGCCAGTCATCCGTATGCCGGTGGTCATCCGTATGCCGATGGCGGTGCACACGTCCGGCTCCGCGCGGCAGCGGACAGCCGGGACAACCCCAGCGGCGGGTACGAGGTCGGTCGACATGGCTACGGCTCCTGGTACGGAGTCGGGCGCGGGCGGGCGGGGGCGGTGCCGGGCACGGCGTGGACACCCCAGCGTTCCCCTTGCCGGTTGGGGACGTCGCCGCTGGCCAGCGTGGCGGCGAGGACCGCGCGCAGCCGCCGGGACCACGACAGGTCCGGCGGTCCGTCGGTGAGCAGGGCCTGAAGCAGCAGGGCGAACAACGGCGCGTGGGTATAGGAGGCGTTGCCGTCACAGACCAGCAGGGCCAACGGCGGAAGGTCGGCGGGCCGGCGCGCGGCCAGGGCCGAGCGGAAGCGGCAGTTGCTGCCGGAGCAGGCGTAGGCGACCAGCACCGGCGCGCGCAGCGGCTGCTGAAGGCCGGCCAGTTCGGTGCCGAGGAAGCTGTCGGGGGCCGTTCCGTCGATCTCCCGGGAGTCGCAACTGTGGCCAGCGGCGAAGAGCACGTCGGCGTCGGTCCCGAGCGCGGCGCGCACATCCCCCACGGTCATCTCCGTCGGGGCCCGGCCGCCGATCAGGTCGACGCCGGGCAGGGCGGCGAGGCGCCCGGCGACCTGACGGCAGGCGCGGCCAAGAACGGCGGGCACCGCAGCGCGGTGGTGGCCCACCCCGGCATCCTCGGGCAGTTGACGGGCCCTCATACGCGCCCCCGACCGCCACCACAGTGTGTGACGAGATAGACGCCCGGTTGCCGTGCCTCACTGTCCGCAACGGCCCACTTGGCCCGGTCGCGGGAGATGGAAACCAGGTTTTCGACGGCCGGGTTGTGCGTGGAGGCGATGCCGTATTCGACCGGCAGGTCGAAGGCGGCCTGTTCGTCGCCGCCTCGCGGGCGGCGGCGGTCCGGCGGGCGTGGCGTCTTGGAACCGGCCGGTCCGACAAGGCCCAGGCCACTCACCGCGCGCTCTCGCCCTCGCCGGGCGCCTGCCAGACGAGGGTCTCCAGCGGCGGGCGGGCGGGGACGCTGCGGGACGGGCGGTCGGTGGCCGCGTCCGCGTCGCTGAACAGCGCAGCGCGGTGCGCAGCCGCGGTGTCCTGCCCTGCCTCCGGAAGGATCTGCCCCGTCATCCGCTCCCCCTGCTCCCCGAGTGTCGTTGCACGCCCGCTTCCTGCGTGCACCGGTTGTTGCATGCATGAGTCGGTTCTGATTCCGACCAAGGGCAGCGTATCCGGAATCAGAATTTCGTTCGCCGAGCGGCTGCGACACGGTTGCGCTCCGCAACTCTTCGCTGAGGACGCTTCTGCGCTCCGGCCCCTTGTCCGCCAGCAACCCCTGTCCCGCCGACAGTCGCGCCCCTGGAAGCGAGCAGCACGCCACCGTGACCGAGCGCGCCACCCGGCTGGGAGGCGAACTCACCGCCCTGCGCCCCCGGCTGGACGAGCTCACCACCGAGCACCGCCGCCTGGACCAGCAGCTGCGCAGCGCCACCGGCGAACTGGCCGCCGCCGTACCCGCACCGAGGCGGACACCCGCCGCCTGACCGACTTGACGACGCGGCTGGAGCAGGAGCAGGCCCAAGGCTGCGGCGTGACGCGGCCCAGGAGCGGCACGAGCAGTTCAACGAAGATCCAGCGGTGTTCTTCCGCGGGCAGCCGGTGGCAGTCGACCCCGGACGCCTGCCGGCGCGACTTAGCGATCCGCCGGACCAACTCGGCCAGGTATACGGCGTGCTCCGCATCCCACCGTGCCGCCGTCTCCCAGTCCCCCGGCGGGTCCGGACCGTGAAAGGCGCCGGTCGGCGTCGGCGAGCTGCCGACGAACCCGGCCGTCTCTTGGCGGGGGCGGCGTGCGCGACCGTAACCGCTCCCCCACCTGGTCAAGCGCCCGGGATAAGTCCTCCGCACACGGCGCGAGCATAGAGTCGCTGAGCCCATTCGTTGGCACCGGGACCCAGATCGGCGGTCAGGACGGGGTTCGGGGCGGTCTCGATGAGGTGCAGCAGCGACCCGGCGACGCCGAAGCAGTCGTCCGGGCCGAAGCAGGAGACCAGGGCCCGGGCCTCTTCGTCCGTGACGGGTGCCACGATGGCCTCGAGTTGCCGGACCCGCCTTCCGATCTCTTCTTCGCTCGCGTCCCAGTCAGGCAATGGGCCATCAGCGACAAACGCCAGCACTTCGGATCTCAATCTCATCAGTACATGATGGGTTGCCATCTCCATCTGGGCAAAAAACTTCGCTGGTCAGGCCGCTATGTCCATCCAGGACGGTCCCAGAACGGTGCGCGAGCCCATCAAGGGTCTCCCACTCTCGCCGGGCCAACCACAGCCGGATCGCGCAGTGCCCGCGCCGGGCGGCCCCCGGATGACGTCCGTGGTCGCATGGGGACGAGCGGAGCTCTACAGTCGCCCCTCCAAGAGCGCAGCCCTCCCCGCGGGCCGGGGCGGCGGGTCCTTGTAGGACATCGCGCCGCTGTGTCGGGGAGCTTTCCCATGTGCTGCTTCGGTGTCCGCAGCAGCCCCTAGAGACTGCGCACCATGGCTCAGAGAATCATCACTATCTACACGGATGACCTCACTGGCGAAGAGACCCGGGACGCATCCACTCACACCTTCGCTATCGATAGTTTGGCATACGAAATCGACCTCAGCTCTGACAGCTATGACAGGCTGCTGGAAGCCCTGGGACCTTTTCTCAAGGCCGGTCGCCGCATGGGCCGCGTCAAGAGCATGGCGGGTGCCCGCAAGGCCAAGCCGGGTGGTGAGGACACGGCCAAGATCCGTGCCTGGGCCAAGGAAAACGGGTACGAGGTCAACGACCGTGGTCGCGTCCCGGCCAACGTTCGCAAAGCATATTTCGACGCCGCGAACTGACTGATCTGATTCACGTACGGATTCAACGCCCCTCATGTTGGTGAGGGGCTTTTCGCTGTGCCGATGAAGCCCACATGCGCCCTTCCCGGACGGCCCGATGATCTTGACGCCGCGGGGCGCGCCCGGGGATCAGCGCGCCGTCCCCTTCGGCTGCCGGACGCGCTGCCTTGCGGGGGCCGAGCCGACCACCGCGTCCGGTATATGCAGCCACACGTGGGCTCTGCCGTCCTCAGTGACGGCCATGCCGAAGTCCTCAACCCGCGTGGGACGGCTGGCCGCGGCGTACTCCTGCCAGGCGGCTCGGTCCACAGGTCCCGGCGGTTGCCGTAGGCCGCGGCCCAGCCGTCTTCGGCCGAGATGCCCGCCCCGCACCGTCCCACAGATAGATCTGGGCGTCATCGCCGAAGCCCCGGCAGGTCATGTGTACGCCGGGTAGTCGCTCGCCGGCGTACAGGACGAAGCCCGGCACGGTGATGTCCTCCGGCAGGCCCGGCAAGGCCGCCAGGCGTGGCAGTGCCGCAGAGTGGGAGCGGCCGTTCGCCCTCGCCGGAAACCGGGGTTGTCGGGTGTGGGCCAGAACTGCTCGTCAGGGCTTCGGGATGAAGGTGGGATCGATACCCATTGCGGCGATGCCTTGGCGCACGGAGCGGTCGAACCGCTCGATCTCCGCCACGAGAACATTCCAGGCGACAGGTGAGGTCCAGAAGTCCGACGTGAAGGTGAAGCCCATCCGCCAGCCCTCATCGGAATTCGTGATACGGATCAGCCCCGGATCCGCCTGCATCGAGTCGAGCTCAAATCCCTCTCGGTCGGCGCCCGGGCTCTGGAGCCAGAGTGCCAAGTGGTACGCCAGTTCGGCCACGGGGAACGCCTCCTCAGACCACACGATCCGCCCGTCTTCCCAGATGGACAGCTCTGCCTCAAGGTCGAGGAGAAGCACCTCCAAGGAAGTCTCGGGCGCGGCGAGATCGCGCCGCGACAGATCCGACAGTCCGAAGTTTCGGCAGGTGAACCGCACTGCCCGGCCTCCATGAAATCTGAGGCCCTACTCCAGGCCACCCAAATACGGACAACCGTACCAAGTTATGTCAGCCACCCCACCCAGCAGCCTAAAGCTTGTCCCGTAAACGATCTTTGAGTCGGTGTGGACGAGCCGGTTGCTATTCGGACTGCTCGCCTATCCGGCGAGGGCGAGGTTGTGAAGGCGGGCGATGCCGAGCATGGCATGGTGGACGCCGTCGCCTTTAAGACGGCAGTCGCGGAGGATCTTCCAGGTCTTCATGCGGGCGAAGGCGTGCTCGACGCGGGCGCGGATCTTGCGGTGAGAAGTGTTGTGTTCTTCCTTCCAGCCGGGCAGATCGCTCTGCCCGCGTTCGCGGCGGTGTGGAACGACCAGCCCGGTGGCCCAGTAGCCGCCGTCGGCGATCACTGTGGTGCGGCCGACGGCGTCCTTGGCTCCGGACAGAGCCCATGCCTTGCAGTCGTTGCGGTTGCCGGGCAGTGGCCGGCCGACCACGACGACGAGTCGCTGTCAACGTCGATGACGACCTGGTGATTGGTGGAGTACCGGTAGTCCTTCGACTTCTCGGCCACTGTGTGGTCGCGGGTGGGCACCAGGGTGCCGTCCGCGATGAGCACGGTGTCCGCGCGGAACCGCTTGCGGGGCCGGAGCGCAAGGAGGGGGCCGAGGTGATGAACGATGCGGTCGGCCGCGGACTTGGAGACGCCGAAGAGCGGGGCGAGTTGGCGCAGTGTCAAGTTTGTGCGCCAGTACGCTGCGACCAGCAGCACGCGGTCCTCCAGCGGCAGGCTCCACGGTCGGCCCCGGCGGGCCGCATCCGCGCCTTCGCGCCGCAGCATCGTCACCAGTTTGTCGAAACAGCGCGGGCTCAGCCCGGTGAACGGGGCTATCCAGGACGGCTGCGACGCCGCGATCACACCGGTCATTGGTGAGATCCTCACACGGTTCCCGCAGATGCTGACGTGGTGATCACTTGCTGGACAGGTGAAGATCCCCAGACCAGGTTCCGCACCGGACGCGGCCGGAGTCAAAGGTGATCTCCAGCGCCAGCCGCCCGGTGTCCGAGTCTCCTTCTTCGCTGATCGCCAATACCGTCTCGCCGAGATGATCTGCGAACGGCGTCTCGCTACTGATCGGCGTCACCTCGACACGTCCCCACTCCGCCATGTCGTATCCCTCGGATGGGGCCGACACCTTCACGATCAGGCACCAGTCCGAACCGGTAGTGACGTGCGTGGCGATCTTCTCGCTGTCGATCAGCCACACGTCCAACGGGCCGGACGGAGCCTCCGTGCTGGACAGATGCCACGAAGCGACCACCTGCTCAAGACGCCGCCCGACCAGGTACTCAGGATGCACCCCGGCCCCGTGCAAGGGGCACTCGCCCAACCTCTTCAACTCCACCCGGCGACCGTATCGTGAGGCAAAGCCCCAGCGCACACCCTTATGCGGGACAAGCTTTAGTTACGGGACAAGCAGCGGATATCCGAAACCAGGACCCGGCGCCGGGCGGCGCCGAGGCCCCTGAGCCGCCGCGCACCGGCAAACCGGGCCCGCCGCCGAAGTGCTGCCGAATACACAACAACCCGCGCGACCGGCAGCGCGCGTACCGCCACTACCAGCGCCTGGAGCGGGAACGGACCGAGGCTGCCGCCCAAGAAGGCGACCGAACCCGCGCCCGAGCCACTGGAGCAGATCCCGGCCCGCCGCGACCGCGCCGTCCTGCTGCCAAGTCCTGACCGCCCTGGCGCCCCAGGCCGACGGCCAGCGCGCCGCCGCCCACACCGACGCCGTCGCCGCCCACCTCGACGGCGTCCACCAGGCCGCCGTCCTGCGCGCCCGCGCGGCCAAGAAGTCCGCGGAGCCGGCTGTGGCCGACGACGACGCGACGGACGCCGCCCCGCTGGCCGCGCCGGAGTCGGCCCGCCCCGAGGCCGAAGAGGAGGGGGACAGCCGAGAGGATGGTGTCCGGCCGACCGCCGCCATCGACGACCTGGACGAGCACGCGGGCTTCGGCTGGTCCCTGGTGCGTTTCGAGGCGGGCTGGGACCGCTGGAGCGTACTGCGCGACGGCCCCGTCGTCGGCCAGGTCGACCCCCAGGACGGCCTCCCGGCCGCCGCTCCCTGCTCGCCTGGGCCGCCAACCACCATCTGATGTCCCTCACCCCTCGCGGCAGCAAGCACCACCGCAACCGGCTCACCGCCGCCCAGACCGTCATCGAGGCCGCCGTACGGTACCCAGCCAGGCCCCGCCGCCCCGCCCCGTCCTGATGGCGCGCGCTCGGCGCCTCGCAGCTGAACGCGCGTCGGCGCCGCCGACTCTACTGGCCACCGTCGCGCGCGGCGGGCCGTTCGCCTGCCTGGCCCCCACACCCACCGCGCCGCCGCGCTGTGCATCGCCCCCCCCCCGCGGCCCGCACGACGACCTCGGCATGCTCGGGCTCCTCCCCCGCACCATCCTGGACCGCACCTGGCGCGGCCGCCGTTTCGTCGACGCCTTGGAGGCCGGCCGCCGCACCTGGCGCCTGCCGCCCGACCCCGACCAGGAAGGGCACTACCGCGCCTACGCCGACCAAGAACAGCTGGGCACCGCCGCGCCAACTGCCCTCCAGACGGCCCACCCGACGGAGAACCGCCACCCGTGGCCTGCTGACCACCACCGCCTCAGGCCACACCCAGCTCTGCCGCAACCTGACCGCCGCTGGCTGGACCGTCGCCGAGGAGGACGCCTACCGGCCCCTGCCGCCGCCGAACGACGCCGCGTAACAGATCCCACCGGGCCTGCGCAGCAACCCGTTCGGAACCGCCAGCGAGGCCCACCGAGGCAGCTGCCACCTCACCCGCCTGCAGCCGACCGCCGACCGCTCGACGGTCCGCGCCGCCCTGGCCGACGCGGCTCACATCGCCGACGGACACCTGGTCCCCCGCGCATCTGGCCTCGCTCCTCGACGCCCCCGTCAGGACCTGGGACCGGCCAAGAGCATCCACACCGACCGGCTGTACACCGTGCTGCAACAGTCCTACAGAACACGGCCCGGCGGCCGCGGACCCGCACCAGCGGTGGGTCGGCACGCTGGCTCCGAACGAGTCTGCTGGCCCCTTCGGGCCGGAAGTTCTTGCCCCGCTTGGTGATCGACTGGCCCTGTCGCGGCCGAATCATTCGGCCCCATCCATGAGACCGGCTCGTGGCATCATGCCCGCATGACGCTGATCAGAAAGGGCGATGCCGCGTAGGCGCCCGAAGGCCGTCCGTACTGAGCGATACCGGCCCGGTAAGCACGTGATGGTGCACCGCATCCGCGGTGTCTCTGCTCGAACCCGGGCGGCGGTTCGCCGTGTGGAGGACGAGCGGCTGAGTCGTCCGGATCTTGTCGTCGGTGCATTGTCCCGCTTCGAGCGGGCGTTCAGGCAGCCAGGACGGTTTCTGAACGCGTCGGAGGTCTGGCAGCCCGGATTGGAGATCGAGGACGCCCGCGATGACCTGGATGAGGTCATGCGTCATCTCCCACGCGGTGCCGGATCGACCTCGGCAGGCTGGTCGCCCGGATCGATGCCGAGTTCGAGCGTCGCACTCTGCCGGATCCTGGCTGGGTGCCCGAGTGGACCGCGGGTCGTTGGTGGTGGTGGAGAATCCGGGAGCGTTGAGCTTGCCGCTCACCCATCCATGGGACGTCGGTGACCGGCGACAACCGGTTCATTGCTGTTCGGTCCGGGCCCGGGTCAACCGCTGTCGCTGTGTCGGGCGCGAGTCCGGCTCGACGGCGGGGTGTTGCGCTGTGGGCTCCACCGCCTTGGCCTCCTACAGTTGGTCCCCCTTGCCGGCTGGTTTCGGAGGATGCGTCCCGCCACCGTCCTTGATGTCCTGATCGCAGGTTCGCGGGTCGTAGGACCGGTCATTGGGGATCAACAGCACGCCGGCAACCTGCCCGGGGTCCTCGACGGCGAGCCAGTCGTCACCCGTGAGAGCACCGTCCGACTGCTGCCGTGTCTGGGTCGAATAGATCGTCTCACACAACAGAGCCACGCGCTTCTTATCGACCGCGCAAGCGTCCACCCCGGGGCCGGATGTCCCGTTGGTGCCGTCGAAGCGGTAGGTGAAGTGGACCCGGTCCCCTTCGGAAGGCACCTGTGGGTGGGGCTCCAGGCGCCAGTCAACGACCTCGGCGGTGACGCCGTGGCGCTGCCCATACGTGTCCTCGACCTGAACTTTCACACTGGCTCCACCGCGCTTCGCCGTCGTGTCGGTGCAGACCCAGGAGGAAGAGCAGCCGGACACGGCGAGAATCACCAGGGCCAACGGGGCACCGGCAAGTACCCGTCGAGGGAACACTGAGAAGGCCTCCGGTCGGGGTGGGGCCGAGCAGTGTATCCCGGGGCCCGGCAGCTGGGGTGCTGGCGGCGAGCGCCTGCGGCGGTGAAGCCGAAACGCAAAGGAACCCTGTGAACCAAGCGGACACGGACAGCATCACGATGCAGCCGACTCGCCAAGTGAAGCACGGTCTAGAGCAACTGCTCGCAGCGGGCAACCTTCCAGGAGCAGCATCGGTGACCGCGTACGACCCGTCGTGCTGGGCCGCCAGAAGGCGCGCCGACCGCTCGGCCAGGACCTCAGCGGTGCGCTCGGGGCCAATGACGTTGGCGGCGCAGCGCAGCTCCCGGCGGGCGGCCTTCTCCACCATGCGGCGGGCCACAGAAGTGCCCAGCCGGTCCCAGGGCACCCGCACCGGCGCCAGGGCTTGCGGGCGCTCTGGAACCTGCTGGTACGGCTTCGGCACCATGCAGATCGTGCTGCGGCGCAACGGCCGCGTCACCGATCTCCGGGCAGCCGAACCACCCTTGGGCCTATTGGGTCCAATAGGTCCGACCATCTCTGACCGAGACGTCTGCGATTCGCGGACACGCGTCGCAGCGTGTTGCCGCTGCCCCGCCTCCCTATGAAGCAACGCGGACGGGTTTATCGGAACCTGATGTCAGCACAGCAAAGGGCTATGTACAGGCGCCTGTCGAGTCGATATCCGTCATGTATAACGCGTCGATCCTGGAGCCACTTAGGCAGGTATGTCGGACGTGACTGCACAGACCGGTACGTCGTGATCTTCTTCGCGACTTGTCGCCTGGAAACCCACCTCGGACGTGAGTTAGCGTCAGCTCCTGTCCGCCGGGCGATGACCACGCCGCGGACTTCAGAAATAACCGGGGGAAGAAGACTCGGGGGCCGTTGAGTTTCCACGCCTTCCGGCGTTCCCGCATGCCCTCTTCCCCCGCCTACAAGGGGAAAGTGTACGTGCACAAGAACCACATCCGTATAGCCGCCGCCACCGCCGTGACCGCCGTCGCCCTGGGCGTCGCCGCGCCGGCCGCCAGTGCCGTCGAGGCGCACCGCGAGGCGAAGGCCGCCTCGCAGACCGTCGACTCGCTGCGCCCGACCGCCGACGACGTGCGCGACCTCGTGACCCGCATGCGGGCCGACGGCGCGGACGAGAACCAGATCCGGGAGTTCGAGCAGTACGCCAAGCAGCTCGACAACCCCCACCAGCGTCACAAGCGCGCCCTGGGCATGGGAACGATCATCCGCAAGCTGGTTGTCGCCGGTCTGCGCCACGGCGGTTCCTGGGCCGGGAAGATCGTCGGCAAGGTCAGCAAGAAGAGCGGCGACTTCATCGCCCGCAACGGCGGGAAGATCGCCGACGCGATCGAGGACGTCGAGGGCTGGAGCGAGACCGCGCTCACCGTGGCCATGGTGCACGCCGGCGTGCCCACCGACATCGCCAACGACATCGCCAAGGCCATCATGCTGATCGCCCTGTGATCAGGACGTAGCCCCCAGCGGCACCCGCCCCATTTGGGCCGGGTGCCGCCCGCAGCTGCCCGGGCACCGGAAGGAGCACGCGGTGGACAACAGCCACCTCCCCGACGACGAACCCACCTGGGCGTCCCTCTCCCGGCGGGACAAGGCTCTGGCCGCTTTCGGCATGACCGGCCTGGGCCTGGGAATCATCACCGCCGTCCTCACGGTCCTGCTGCTCGGTCTCCTCGCCGTCGCCGTCGCCTCACGCCACTTGGTGGAAGCCGACGGGATCGGGCCCCTGTTCTGGGGAGCGGCGCTGCTCCTGCCGTGCGGGGCTCTCGCAGCGCTGTTCACCTATCCGCTGCGGTTGGGCCTGCGGCTCACCGGTATCGCACCGCGTAGCAAAAACGCGACGGAGGCGGCGCTTTCCGCGACGACAACGTTCCTCGCCGTCCTGTTCGCTGAACATTTCACCCCTGGATTGCGGGTGCATCATCCGTGGCTTCCGGCGCTGCTGGCCACGCTGCTTGTCGCCCTGGCCAACTTGGTGATCAGGAAATTGGAGAGGCGCACGCCGGAGAAGGATTCTTCGACAGACTGAGGTTACTGAAGTATCCCGGTACAGCGTTCCGTAACCGGGCCCGGCGACATCAGGGATGGCCTTGTTCCGGCGGTACGCAGCCAGTGCCCGGCTTGCGACCTGGTCCCAGGCCGGCCAGGCGTCGAAAACATGCTGAGCGGCACGCAGGTGTCGCTGTCGACGGCAACACCGACCTGCGGAGGGGACAGCCCACCTGCGGCTCATAGCTACCAGACGGCTATAGACGCACGTCCCAGCAGGCCGGCAGCACTGCCCTGATCGGGCATCTGCAGTACTGCGGCACGCACACAACCTCGACCTGCCCTGCCCTCGCCGGGGAACGCGTGCTGTGCCGGGCATCGACCTGCCGGCCCGACAAGTGCCGCACGTACACAAGGTCAGTCACGACGGACTCCCCTGGAAAGCCGCTGGATGTAGACCGTCGCGGCGTTCCGCAGCACGGTGTGGGCGTTACGGCTGCGCTCGCGGCCCTCGGCCAGCGCGGCCTCGACCTCGTCGGCGAATCGGCCGTCGGTGACCGGGCCGAGGGGGATGTCGGCCAGCTCGATCGCGGACCACACCGCCGCGCTGGCCGGGGTGCGCAGCGCAGGGTCGGCGGTGGCCAGCGCGAGCCGGTCAATGGCCCGGGTGACCTCCGAGCGCGCCCGGTACAGAGCGACGCGGTCCTCGCGACTCTGGCTCCTGCCCTCCCGCAGATCGGCGATGCTCAGCCAGTACTGCTTGCGGTAGGTGATCACGGCGCCCAGGAGCTCGTGGACGGATTCGGCGATCTCCTGCCGCTGCCGGTCGGCGCGCGTACGGCGCTCCGCCCACAGCTGGGTGGCGCTGGCCAGGGCGACCCCGGCGAGGGTGCCCAGAACAGCGATGACGCTGGCCCACATCAGCGGATCTCCTCGGTTCGGCCGGGTCGTTGGCGGCTACCGCGCGTACGGGCTACCCATCGTCGAGGTGCACCGTCACGCACGTACAGGTCTTCGGGAATGCCACTATGCTGGCGGGGGCCACCGAGTTAACGGAGCCCGAACCTCTGCCCTTCCCGGATGCCAGCAGGGATGCGGACGGAGCTGACGGACCATCGTTCCAGCTCCCCGGGGCGTCCGGGCGCAGAGTGCGCAGGGCGGCCGGTTGCTCGCTCGCCGCGTTCGGAGCCTTTGTCAAGGGCGAGCGTCCGGCTCCCCGGACGCTGCTGAGGGACCTGCCGGGCAGCAGCTGCATCACCAGGTAGGCGTACAGGCGTCCGTCGTGCACCGCGGAGCCGAAGTCGTGCACGGACGATGCCCGGGTGGGACAGCCCGCCGGCGACGGTGACCTCGCGGGCGAACCGAGCCACCTGCCGGTCACCGTCCGCGCTGCCGCTGGTAGGACAGCCCGAGGGTCATCATCGTCACCTCTGAAGAACCAACGAAGATCGCCAAAGGTATCCGTAAACGCTCGCCGAGTGCGCCAAGCGCGAGGCGTACCCCGAAGCAGCCGAGCAGGCCCACGCATACTTCGGACCGCACTCCAGGTAGGGGAGGTTCCCAGGCCCCGCCCCGCTCTGCCTGGCCGGGCGTCACTCTGATCATGGAGAGCTACGTCACCTCGTCGTAGCTTCGCGGAGAAGGAAGCCGTGGTCCCCATGGGGTCAAAGAAACGGAAAGCCACCAGCCTCAACCCACGGGCCCACCGGTCTGTTTCAGGTCCGTCCATCCGCGTATCCGGTGGGAACACGAGGATGCTGCGCAAGCCGCAGAGCTTCGGCCGTGACATCGGCGTCGACCTGTGCCGGTGTTCTATCGCCGTATTCGAGAATGTCGTACTCGTCGTCCAGCTCGGCGAGTCGTTCCGTCAGGGGCAGCTCGTGCCCGAAGCGCTGATGGATCCGGAAAGCCAGCTCACGTGGCGTCAGCTCACCGGCCAGCATCCGGGCGGCGAGTGCTCGTGCGGCGGCTTCCTGCCCGGCAACACTGCCCACTGTGTAGAAGGTGAGACCCAGTTCGTCGAGTGCCGGGGGAAGGAGTTCGGGGACGTCGTAACCCGCCTCCCCGCGTGTGCACGCCGCCAAGATTTGTAGGGCAGGACTGTCCAAGCCAGCGACGAGTGCATCACAGGCAGCCGTGACGACGTCGGCTGCGGGGATCTCGCCCATGCTCCAGAGAACGGCACGGTCCTGAAACTGGCGGGCTGCTGATTCGGGCGACGGCATCTGTCCATGATCTCGCCAGGGCCTGATCAAGTCGAGCCGGTTCCACTACCGGCGACCGCGACAAGGCCCTGACGCTCACCGGCTTCCACTACGCCTCGCGCTCCCAGGCCCCTGGCCGGGCCGACCGGAATGTTCGTGTTCTGAGCCGCCTCCGGCACGGCCTTCGCCGTATCGGGAGCTGCCCTCACCCGATGTCGCTGTAGACCCGCGAAGACGGGGTCGTAGCGGGCCCTGCCCGGTTCGGCGTTGCGGATGAGGGCAGCCTCGCCACCCCAGGCGCCGTTCTCGGTCATCAGCGACACCGGCAGGACAGCGGGCGAGAGCCGGATACGGTCCTCGCCCTCCATCTCGCCCAGGGCGGACACATCGGTCATCGTTCATCGGCACCCGCATCGCGGTCGGCGGCGGCGCGCCGCATCGCCGTACCGGCCGCGCGCCCGGAGACCGGCCCGGCCTCGACGTCCGTACGTACGTCGTCCGGCCAGTGGCGGAGGCGTTGCACCGCTCGATGCGCATCACCCGCTCGCCCTGCTGTCGCATACGGTCGGCGACGGATAGCGCCTCCTGGCCGTCTCCAGCCCTTCGCCCACCATCGACGGGTGTAGCTAACCCCCCGGCCGATCGGGGGGCGAAGTGGATGGTCCGGGGCGCCCCCGCGCGGCGAGAGTTGCGCCATGAACACACACAAGGCCCTGCTCGCCGCCCTGCTCGTCCCGCTCGGCGCCACCCTGGCCGTCACCCCGGCCGCCTCCGCCGCCACCTCGCCCGCCCCGGCTGCCGCATCGGCCTTCGCCGACGCCGCCGCGCCCGCCGGCCCGGAGGAGGCCGCGGCCGCCGCGTACCGCTCCCCCGAGGCGGCCCTGGGCCGGGTGGCCCACCCACTGCGCACCACCGAGCCCCGCGGCGGCCTGGCCGACCTCCGCCCGTTCGGCCAGATGGTCGGCGACGCCCGGGTGGTGGGCCTGGGTGAGGCCACCCACAGCTCGCACGAGTTCTTCACCGTCAAGCACCGGGTCCTGCGGTACCTGGTCGAGGAGAAGGGCTTTCGGGCCTTTGCCCTCGAAGCCCCGTGGAGCACCGGTCTGCGGCTCGACACCTACCTCACGAGCGGCAAGGGCGACCTGAAGCAGATCATGGACGAGGAGTTCCGGGGCGACTACCGGTGGTGGAACAACGCCGAGTACCGCGATCTGCTCCAGTGGATACGCGCGTACAACGTCAAGCACCCGAAGGACCCGGTCCGCTTCGTCGGCGACGACGGCGGGTTCGCCGGTGCCGAGATGTACGACAAGGTGAGCGCCTACGCGGCCGCGTCCCGCCCCGAACTCGCCCCGCGGCTCACCGAGCTGTACCGGGGCCTGCGGCCCGCCACCGACGCCGAGACGTACGTCAACGACTACCTGGCGAAGCCGTTGGCCGAACGCAAGGAACTCGCCGAGCGGACCGGCCGGGCGGTGGACCTGCTCAAGCAGCGGCCCGGCACGGGCGCCGACGCCGACGCGCACGCCTGGGCCGTCCAGCACGCCACCGCGATCCACCAGATGACCACGCTGTACGCCTTCGACTGGGACGACCCACAGGGCATCAGCGACGCCATGCTCCACCGCGACCGGATCATGGCGGAGAACGTCGCCTGGTGGCAGCAGCGGACCGGCGACAAGATCCTGCTCGCCGCCCACAACGGCCACCTCGCCCTCAAGACCTACGCCCCCGGCACCTATCCGAAGGTCCAGGGCGAGTTCCTCCGCGAGAAGTTGGGCGGCGGCTACCTCAGCGTCGGCCTCACCTTCGACCACGGCTCGTTCAACGCCTTCGGCCAGGACGGCGCCGTCCACCGCTTCACCGTCGGCCCGGCCGCGCCCGGCACCGCCGAGCACACCCTCGACCGGGTACGGCACCGCGACTACGTGGTGGACCTGCGCAACGCCCCGGCGGCGGCCCGCACCTGGCTCGCCGCGCCGCACACCGTCAAGAACATCGGCGCCACCTACCCCGGGATCGCGGACGCCCCGCAGATCCGGCTCGCGGACTCGCACGACGTCGTGATCCACCTCCACCGGGTGCAGGCGGCCCGCATGCTCAAGTAGCACCGGGCCCACGCGGCGGCGCGGTAGATCAGCCGGTCCGACGTCCCGCTCCCTCTCCCGCTGCTTCCCCGCCCTCGTCGTCTCGTCCTTCCGGCGGACCAATTCGCGGCCTTGGAGATAAGGGCACACCCGCACCGCGACGGCCGGCGTCCCGGCCGCAGCGGCGATGCCGTGGTCACCGGTCATCCGCAGGCTCAGAACCTGGGTGCGAAACCGGGCAGCCTCAGCGGTCTGCCGCTCGTCCCAAGCGGTGCCGGTAACCGGCCGCGACGCCGAACTCGCCACCTCTACGAGAACCCCAGCGCCGTCGAAAGCAACACCCGCTGAACGTCAGTCAAACTTTGATGAGACGGGTCAGCAGCGGGCACGGGGTCGCGGCGGGGGCACCGCGCGGGTGTCACGCTGTCACGCGGATCCGCTCAGGACGGGGGCCAGGGCCCCAAATCCGCTCAGAAGCACTGCCCGTACCGGGCTTTTGGGCGCAGGTTGTCAGGTGGCCGGGCGGCGGCGTGACAACGGGCGTGACAGGGCGGTGCAGCGACGCGGCCTACCACGCGGCGGCGCCGGTCCGGGTGAATCAGAAGGAATATCGGCCGCCGGGCCTGCGGGTCCGCTAGAAAAGGGCATGGCAGAAGGCGACCCGTGGATGGTCGATGCGGTGTGGCGGGCGTCCGACCTGACACGGGCCTACCTCGCGCAGGACCGTGCCCGGGTCGCGGGCTGCCTCGCGGGCTTGGACGCCGGACGGCTGGAGCGGGTCCTGGTCTGGCTGGTCCTCGAACACGACGAGCTCTTCGACAGGCTGGGGGAGCCGTCCATGGCGGTGCGCGAAATCGACGCGGTGGCGGCCCTGGCGCCGGCGGAGACCGAGCTCGCGATGTTGACGGCCGTACGCCGAGTCGCCGCGAAGGAGGCGGGGCTCACCCGCGCGGTAGAGAGCCTGCCACTCCTGGACCAGGTTCACGCCATCGCGATCTGCACCGTGGTCATGCTGCTGGAAGCGTTCGGCCGCAGCCGCGCCCTGGACCAGCTCGATGCAGAGACCGCGCACTACGAGCGAATGGGACACCCCGGCCCTACACGCTCACGTGACCGCCCGGCCCCTGTTCCGCTCAGGGGCCGGACCGGGCGGATCAGGCCGCTGGTCCAACTTCTTGATGTCCACCGAGCGCGACTCATCGTTGACCTGTGACAGCGAACCTTGATGCTTTGCCATCGAAGCTTGACCGGGGAAGGGCGCCGGGTAGCGGGCCGGCCCGGCTGTCCAGGCGGGTCGCCTACCCGAGGCCTGTCACCGCACGTACTTGTCGAAGAACGCGGTTACGTAGCGGATCGCGGTCTCGCGTTGCTCAGAGGGCTTGAGCTGCTGGATGGTGCCGGTCCCGTTGGTGCTTTGACACTTGCCGCCAGGACGGTTCCGCTTGTCGACGGCGACATCGTCCGTCGCGAAGGCCGGCCCGGTGCCGGGCGTCCAGACGGTGTTGAAGAAGTTGTGGTTGCCTCCGGGCACGTCGTGGTGTTCGACGTTCGGGTTCCCCGAGGCCATTGCGACGGGGATCTTGCTGTCTTTCCACATGGCGTCGCAGGTTCCCGCGACCACGGAGAGGGGGATGCGGGTGATGCGTTCCTTGTCGGCGCTGATGCCGTTCATGGCGGGCGCGAGTGCCAGCGTGCCCCGGATGTTCACGCCGGGCGGGCGCTTGTGGCTGTCCAGGGCCTGGGCGAGGACACCGCCGCCGCCGCGCGAGTGCCCGAGCGTGCCGACCCGGTTCAGATCCACGTGGTTGGTGAACTGCTTGAGCTCCCGCAGCGGGCCCTCCCCGGTGCCCAGTTGTTGCCACATCTTCAGGTGCTTGTCCAGCAGTGCCGCGCGCGCGGTGTGCCCGTCGTCCTTCTCCTGGGCCTGGATGCCGTTGGCCGCCACCGACACCACGATGTAACCCTTGTCGGCCAGGGCCTCGGCGAGGTAGGAGTACCCCAGGTAATTGTCGACCGACTTGGCGTCCTTGGAACACGGCCAGTCTTGGCTGCGGACGGGCTTGTCAGCTTTGGCGCAGGTATCGCCCCAGCCGTGCAGCATCATCACCACAGGGTGCTTGCCCCCGTCCAGCTTGCGGGGGTAGGTGACAGCGGCCTTCAGCTCCATGCGCTTGCCGTCCAGGCCCGGCGGGGCGTAGGCGGTGTCACCGAAGTCGTAGGTGAGCTGGGCCGCACGGGCCGTGCCGTCCTGCGTGGAGACCTGGGCCGAACCGACGACTTCGGGCTGGGGGCTGCTGCAGGCGGCGCCCACGGCGACCGTGGCCGTGGTGATGGCTGTCGCGGTGAGGATGTGACGGCGCAGAATGCGAGGGGGCATACGCATGGGGAACGGGGTACCTTCCAGCGCGCGGTTGTGGGGCTGTGGTGAGCCGCTCGGATCCGTAGTTGCTCGCGGCGACACTCGGAAGGTATCCGTCCTGGTCATCAGGGATGTATCAGGTAATGCTCACTTATGACTCAATAGCTACGAGACCACCTCGAACCGCGCGCTCCAAGCCCGCCGCAACGGCTCTCGCCGACGCACACCCGCGGCGCAAAGGTCCAGCTCAAGAGCTGATAACGCTGTCGGCACCGACGAACCACCCCTGCGGCTCTTCCTCGGCACCTACCCCTATCCGGTTGTCGAGGCGGCCTATCGCAAGCGGCTCGACATGTGGAACCAATGGCGGCCCCTCGCCTCCCGTGCGTGAGCGGTACGGAGCATCCCGCAGTGTCGAGGGTCTTTGCACGTCGCCGGCTGCACGCTGCCACCGGCATTGCGTACGGGACGCCTCGGCGGTAGCCGGTGCATCCGCCCGCGCCATCCCGGTTGCCGGCCGTCTTCACGGACGGCGTCGACGGGCGCAGACCGGGGGCGCCAGTCCAAAACCGTCGAGGACCTGAAGAAGGGGCGGCTGGAGCTCGCCGAGCTGAGGACGCGGCTACTACGTCGCGCCCAACGGCCCGGCCGCCGCCAAGCCGTACGTCCTGCTGCGCGACGCCATGGAGGACCACGGCTCGGTCGCCATCGGCAAGATCGCCCCGCGCAGCAAGGAAACCTTGGCACTGGTACGGCCGATGGGAGATGCGCTGGTGCTGCACTTCCTGCGCTGGCCCGACCAGATCCGTACCCCCGTCGGCATGGTCCCCGACCGTCCGGTCGACACCAGCGAAGACGAGCTCGCCGCGGCCGAGGCACTGATGAACAGCTACGGCCCGCTGAACCAGGAGGACCTGCGCGACCGCTACCGTAAGCAGGTCGAGGAGATCGTGGCGGCCAAGCTGGAGGACCGCGAAGTCGAAGCCTCTGGCGAGGCTCCCAGCCTCGCGGGCAGGTACTGGACCTGCTGGCCGCGCTGGAGGATAGCGTCCGCGCCGCCAGAAGCGCCCGCGGCGAAGATGCCGACGGTACGGAGGCGTGGTGACGCCGCTGCGGGCCATCGCCCTCCACGAGGACAAGGTGGCCGGGACCACCGATGCCCGCAAGGGCGCCCGCATGCCGAAGAAGGCCGACGGCAAGAGGACCACCGCCAGAGCGTCGGCGAAGAAGGCCGCAGCGAAGAAGAAGGCGACCGGCGGCCGCCGCGCCGGCTGACTGCCGAGCACTGGCTGCTTACGAAGTGCGGGCCCCCACGCCGGTGGTCCAGAGGTCGCTCACCTCGTCCGCGCTTGGCGCGTGGTTCTCCGGGTACGTGGCGGCTGCTCGTTGCCGGGCGGCCTGGGCGGTGTCGCGGACCGTGCGGTTCAGGCAGGTTCCTGGGTGATCGGGGCGATGATGTCGCGTGTGCGGGCTGTATCCCAGTCGGCGACCATCAACGCGGTGGACACCAGCAGTTGGGCCGCTCCTGCGCGAACCGCGACGGCATCATCATCACCGGCAGCCGCACGGATCAGTCGGTCGCGGATCGCCCGGGCGTTTTCCCAGCCGCGCCAGATCCCTTCCTGCTGGTCTATCAAGCTGCCCCGCTCGATGCGCTGGGACAGCGGCGGATAGAACCAGTACCAGTTCAGTCGCCGCACGTCAGTCGCGGGCCGGCGCCTGTACGGCGGCCTCGCTGACGACCCGGGCCCGCAGGCGCTCCACCTGCCACTGCCGCGACTGGTCGTGCCGCTCCTGCGCCGCGCAGTCCGGGCGCACCGGCGGTCCGGGCCGAGCCGGCGGGCTCCACGAGCGGCTCGTACGCAGCAGCTCCGCCCCACAGGCGGCACAGAAAGATGCCTGACGGCGACGGGCCGATCGCCGCGAGCATGTCGTTGAGGGTGAGGCCGGCGGCCTCGGCCAGCGGGCGCCCATGAATCCCGGGCTGCTACGGGAGCGGAAGCTCGGCCGGGCCGAACCACCGCCCGTCGAAAGCGACAGGTAGGGCAAGCGCAGTGGAGACGGCATCGGCGGCGCTTCTGTTCCCGGTGTCACAGTGGTGTCGGCGGGGGCGGGGTCTTCCCGTTGGGTGGGCGCAGAAGGTGGCCTTCGCGGAGGATGCCGTGGCGTTTGACGACGCGGACGGTGGGGGTGATCTCGATGCGCTGGATGTCTTGGAGGGCGCCGAGGGTGTCGGTCTGCATGCGGTAGAGGTCGCCGGCGGTGGGGTGGTGGGTGGCCAGGACCAGGTTGTAGGGGCCGGTGGTGGCCGCGCAGAACCGGACCCGAGGGTCGGCGGCCAGGACGGTGCCGATGTCTTCGATGGAGCGGGTGCGAACGTTGAGCCACATCATGGTCTCCACCGGGCGGCCCAGGAGCGTGAGGTCGATCTCGGTGCGGAACTGCAGGGCCTGGCGTTCGCACAGCTGCTCAAGACGGCGGCGCACGGTGGTGGCGGTGGAGCCCAGCTCTTCGGCGAGTTTCTCGAAGGGGGCGCGGCCGTCCTGGACGAGTGCGGCGACCAGCCGCTGTTCGTAGGGGTCCAGGGGCGGGCCCTCGCCGGTCCAGGATGCGGGGCCGGTGAAGATGCGCAGGGTCATGCAGGGGACGCTCTCGCGGATTCCCCGGGTGCGGGCGAGGGCGTCGAGGAGGCGGGCGCTGTCTTCGGTCGCCGGGCGGGTGAGTGTCGTGAACGTGACGTCGGTGGTGCCGGCCAGGGTCTCCACCCAGGGAGTGTCGGCCCGGCGGGCGACCTGGGTTGCCACGTCGCGGCCCGTACTGCCCTCGGTGTGCACCCGCACGATCAGCGGCAGCAGCCCTTGGGCGTACGGGTCGGGCTGCACCGAGACCCGCAGGATGCGGTCCGCGGTCAGGCGGTGGTAGCGGCGGGAGGCTGTCTGCTCCGAGACGTCCAGGTGCTGGGCCAGGCTCCGAAACGAGGCACGGCCGTCCTTGCGGAGCTCTTCGACCAGGCGCACATCGACTTCATCGAGGTGTGGTTTTCCTGCCATTCACTGCCTCCCGATGGAATTAATCTGCGCCTTCTCCGCTGATTCTTACATGTTCTTCGCTCCTTGCCGATGCTGGAGCCGTTCCTTCCGGTTCCCGTTCTTCGGAGGCTCCTGTGCGTGTATGCCAGATTCCCCGCGCCCCGTCCGTCCCGGCGTCGCTCCCCGCAGGCGAGCGCGGCAATGCTCGGCGCGGTGGTGTGCTGCTGGTGTGCGCTGTTGTGCTCGCCGCGGCGGCGTTGCGGCCCGCCCTTACGGCCGTCGGGCCGCTGGCGCAGCGGATGGCCGCTCAGGGGATGAGTCCTCTGGTCTTCGCCTCTCTCACCACGCTTCCGCTTCTGCTCTTCGCCGGTGTCGGCCCGCTGACCCGGCGGCTGGCCACGCGCTGGGGCATCGAACGCGTGCTGGCGGCGGCCCTGCTGGCCATCGCGGCA
Organism: Streptomyces sp. NRRL F-5755; assembly: GCF_001279365.1. Classification (NCBI taxonomy): domain Bacteria; kingdom Bacillati; phylum Actinomycetota; class Actinomycetes; order Kitasatosporales; family Streptomycetaceae; genus Streptomyces; species Streptomyces sp. NRRL F-5755. The sequence continues at coordinate 42,720 of NZ_LGCW01000279.1, forward strand.
GGCTGCGCGCTGCGCTGGCCGGGGAGCACTCCCCTGCTGCTGGCCGGGACGGCGGTGCTCGGCGCGGGCATCGTGGTGGCCAACATCCTGCTGCCGAGCCTGGTCAAGAGCCGCTTTCCCGACAACGTGGGCGCCGTGACCGGCCTGTATACCGGGACCATGGCCCTGGCCGGAGCGGCGGCGGCCGCAGCCGCCGTCCCGCTGGCCGGCACCTCGCTTGGCTGGTCCGGTTCGCTGGGGGTGTGGGCGCTGCCCGCCGCGGTGGCCGCCCTGGCCTGGGTGCCGCACGCCTGGGGTGTCCGGCGTACGCCGCCACCGGCGCCCGGCGCAGCATCCCCCACGCTGTTCCGCTCCCGCCTGGCCTGGCAGATCACCGGGTATTTCGCGGCCACCGCCCTGGGCTTCTACATCTGCACGGCGTATCTGCCCAAGGTCATGGCCGACCGCGGGCTGTCCGAGGACACCGCAGGGGCCGGCCTCGCCACCGGACTGCTGCTCGGCGCGGCCACCGCCACCGCCGTGCCGGCCGTAGCAATGCGGCTGCGCTCCCAGCGAGGTGCCGTGGGTATCCTGAGCGCCGCCCAGGCGGCCGGAGCCATCGGGCTCCTCACCACCGGCGGCAGCGCCGCTGCGGCCTTCGGCATCCTGCTGCTGGCCGCGGTCAGCGGGGCCTTCGCCCTGTGCTTCGTGCTCTTCACCACCCGCGCACCCGACCCCGCGACCGCGACCCGACTCTCGGCGATGGCCCAGTCCACGGGGTACCTGATCGGCGCGCTCGGACCGCTGATGTTCGGCACGGCCCACACCCTCACCGGCACCTGGAACGCCCCCCTGGCCTTGCTGCTCGCCATGGTGGCGGCGGCCACGCCACTGGGCCTGGCGGCAGGCCGCAGCCGCCGCACGCTCTCACCCCGCACCCCCTGAGTCCCGCCGCCGTGCAGCCTCAGCCTCTCCCGGGTGCGTATCACGCCCCACTGTCCCTGCACCGGGTGCGCGCACCGCCCAAGGGCCCGCCGCCCACCGAACCGTCCGACAAGGAAAGAGGAAAACCAACGTGAAGTCGATGACCAACCTGCGGCACGGTGGCCGCCAGCCGCAGTAAGCGCTGTACGCCCTGTTCCTGGGCGCAGCGAGCAGCCGGTGGCGCAGGCCACGCACCACCCCCTGATCGATACATCCCCTTTACGGGAAGGCAAAAGAAAAATGCTCATCCAGCCCGCCGCTCTGTCTGAGCGTGACATCTATGAACTGATGATCGGCACCGTGACACCCCGGCCGATCTCCTGGACCGCCACGGTGGCCCGGAACGGCACCCGGAATCTGGCACCTATTGCCTACTGGTCGGCGGTCTCCCACGAACCGCCGATCGTCTCCCTGACCATCGAAGACCGCGCCGACGGCGCAGAATCCGACACACTGACCAATATGCGCGCCACCGGCGAATTCACGGTAAACACCGTCTCCCACCACCAGGCCAAGGCCATGCTGATGACCGCAAGGAAAGTAGCGCCGGAGGTGGATGAGTTCGAACTCGCCGGCGTCACCCCGGCCCCAGCCGCCGTCGTGGCTCCGCCGCTGGTCGCCGATTCGCTGATCAGCATCGAATGCCAGGTCCGCGACATCCTCCGGCCCGGCTCGCACACCGTGGTATGGGGCAGCGTTGTGGCTTTCCACGCTCCCGACCGGATCTTCTGCCACGGCCGCATCGACCGGCAACAGCTCGCCGACATCGACCGGGACATCATTGACATCCGCGACACCATCGACACTACCCCCGCACCATGCCCCGACAACTCCGACGCCACTGAAAGGCAAGGTAGGTCAGCACAACCGAGTGCGTAGTCATGCAGCCGCGCCTTTCAATCTGCTGGCCGGCGACGCGCACGGTGCAGCCTCCAGTCGCACCAGACATGGTTTTCTGTGTCCGTACGGCTTGACCTTGCATAGGTCAGCGTGATCTTGCATCAAGGGGTGGGGTTAACGTGACGTGGGGCATGCGTTAGAGGTTCTGAAGGGCGGCTCTGCCAGCCGTCGGCGGTCGGGTGCGAGGTTGGCTGTGCACGCGGAATCGGGAGTCGTTTCGACGTGAGTTCGGGAGTCACTTCCCAGCTCCGTCGCATGATCAATGTCGATGAGTTCGGGAGTCACTGCGGCCTTCCTCGCGGGCCGAGTGTGGCCGTCGCTCGCCGCAGCTACCGAGGAAGGGCTCAGAGCGCCGCCGGCCGCGCGTGAGGTGGCTCCCGTTCTCGCGTACATCGCTGATTCGCGTGCACGTGCGACTCCCGGTTCGACGTCGAAACGACATCGGAACTCACGTACATAGCCACGAGGTGGTGTACGTCACCGTGGACGGCTCGGAGGTACGGCGCCCGCTGCCGGACGTGTGGGCGGTGCGTTTTGAGGACGTTGAGCCGGTACGCGCGTTCGCGTCGTATCGCGGCCAGCGGAATCTGCCGGGTCTGCGGTGGTCGGCGACGGCGGGCGGGCACAATCGGGTACGAGTCCTGGCCGGAGCGGGACCACGTGATGCTGCTGGACTTCGATTCGGCGGTGGTGGGCATCTCCTCGCAGCCGTTCTGACTGTTCTGGCAGTCGGTGGCCCCCAGCCCGGCCCCTGACCACCTACGCACCCGGCCGGGTCCGCCCCGCCCCCCGCAAGAGGTTGTGAGAAAGCCACAGGAGCTCGAACGCACAGCAACGGAGTAAGCGGTGGGCCGTGCGGGCCGGGGCAGGGCGGGTTCTACGGGGTGTGAGTTATCGCATTGCACGGACGCCGAAGGGGCCTTTACCCTGTTTCGAGTTCCGCCTGTGCCCGTTCCGGGGCCCGGCGCTGTGATTCGAGGTGACGACCTATCTCCCAGGCCAAGTAGCCGTCCGCAGTTCCCCACGTTCTGATCGTTTGAACGTGTCCGGGGGCGGACGCCGCGCTGGCCTGAGTTGCGTCACCCACCCCCGCATTTCCCTGTCATTTTCCGGGTGCAGCTCTGCCGACTGCCCCGGGTTTCGTGTTTTCCGGCCCCGGCGCGGCTGACGGCAGGGCTCCCCGACTCCTTGGATCAGGAGCCCCACAGTGCCTTCCCCCGCGCTCGACAACGAGCCACAGCACACCGCCCATCCCCCAGCCCACCCCACACCCGGACCGTCGAAGACGGCTTTGGGGGCCTGGATCGCCCTCTTGGTGCTGCTGGGCGCCGAGCTGATGGACATGCTCGACCAGTCGGTCGTGCTGACCGCCCTGCCCGCGATCCAGGAATCGACCGGCGCCGGACCGGCCGCCGTGCAATGGCTGACCACCGGCTATTCCCTGCCCGTCGCCGTCGGGCTGGTTACCGGCGGGCGCCTCGGCGACCTCTACGGCCGGCGCAGGATCCTCCTCGTCGACACCATCGTGTTCACCGCGGCCTCGCTGCTGTGCGGTCTGGCCACCGGGCCGGGCGTGCTGGTCGGTGCCCGCATGCTCCAGGGCGTCGCCGTGGCCTTGATGATCCCGCAGGTCCTGGCCACCCTGCACGTCACCTTCGAGGGACAAAACCGCAGCAAGGCGTTCGGTCTGTACGGGGCCGTCCTCTCCCTGGCCAACGTCCTGGGCCCGGTGATGGGCGGCCTGCTCACCGAGGCCGACCTGTTCGGGCTGTCCTGGCGGCCGATCTTCCTGGTCAACGTGCCCGTCGGCCTCGCCGTGCTCCTCCTGGGACGCCGGTTCATCCCCGAGTCGACCGTGAAGAAGGCCGACCGACCCGACCTCACCGGCATGCTGCTGTCCGCCCTGGCCATCGTCCTGATCGTCTTCCCGCTCAGCGAGGGGCACCTCCATCACTGGCCGCTGTGGTGCTTCGCCCTGCTCGCCACCGGTCTCCTTGCGCTGGGCGTCTTCCTGCGCCACCAGCAGCGCAAGCAGAACAACGCCCCGCTCGTGCCCCTGTCCCTCTTCCGGGGCAGGCAGTTCTCCGGCGGCACGGCCGCGCAGCTGATGCACGGCCTGCTGTGCGGGCTGTTCTTCATGACCTGGACCCTCTACCTCCAGCGCGGACTGGGCATGAGCCCCTTCCACGCAGCCCTGGCCTTCGTACTGCTCTCCCTCGGAGAGCTGGCCGGCGCGACGCTCGCGGCGAAGAGCGGCGGGCGCTTCGCCCGCCGCCTTCCCCAGGCCGGAGCCCTCATCGCGGCCGCTTCGATGGCCGCCTACGGACTCCAGGCCGCCGAAGGCCAGGCAGACCTGACCCTGCTGGCGATGACCGCTCCGGTGGTACTGATCGGCTTCGGCCTCGGCATGGTCAGCGGCCCGCTGGCCGACCTGTCGCTGGCCCGCGTCCCGCACGAGAACGCCGGAGCCGCCTCCGGTCTGTTCAACACCGCCATCCACCTGGGCATCGCCCTCGGCACCGCGCTGACCGCCCTGGTGTTCTTCGCCACCACCGGCAGCTCGCCCGACGCCGGACTCAACCGCGACGCGTTCATCACCGTGCTGTGGTGGGTCGGCAGCCTCCTCACCCTGATGTGGGCCCTGATGTTCTTCCTGCCTAGGCACACGAAGAACCAGGCCGGGTAAGCTTGTTCTTTATCTTTCGTCCGACACGGACGGTAGTGGTGGCAAGGTCCAGATGCCGTCGAGCCTGCTGATGGCCTTTCGGAGTTCTCGGGCTCCGAGCGGGTTTCCACAGCAGTGCCAGTGAAGGGCGGAACACTTGTCGTCGTGCCAGAGCTGGTCGAAGTCGTGCCACAGCTCTCGCTTGGGGCGGTGGACGTAGTCCGTCCACAGGCGTACAGCCTTGCCGACATCTCCCGGATCCAGGTAGTTCCGGGTGCGCTCAAGGCGGCCTACCTCAGCCAGTGTTCGCGAGGAGAGGCCCTTGATGACCGTGGTGGTGCCCTGTGACCGGCGCCGGCGCGGAGGGTCGGCCCGGATGCGTCCTGGCCGTTTACGCGACATGGACCTTTCGGTTGATCGTCATGCCGGACATGGTGCCACCGCCTCGAACAGGTTCCGAACTTGGGGCAGGGTTGCCGCGGTTCCCGATGGTCGCGGTCGTGTTCGCGCGATCGTGTGCCGTGTGATGCGTGAGTTCCTATCCGGGCCCCGGCGGGAGGCGTACGCGCTGGTGTCCCGGTTCCGGGATGCCTGTTTCACGTGCCTGACCCGGCGGCGCGATGAGCTGTTCGAGCTCACCGACGCCGTGCTGTGTGCGGAGGGCCCGGTGAAGTCCCCGGTCGACCTGACGTTGCTGGCCGAGCACCGGCGTGGGCACGGTGCGCTGTACGGCGGTCTGGGCCGCGGCGGCATCGGCGTCGAGCGGCTGCGCAGCTTCGACACGACGCGTCCCGCCGCATCCAGGACGCCGACGACCTGATCAGCGCCCGCAGGCGGGATGCCGACGAACGGATCTACGCAGTGAACACCAGCCAGGTCATCATCGCCCGGGACAAGCTCGCCCGGCGCCGACGACTGGACCGTATCTGGCGCGCCGGCGCGGTGGTCAGCTCGCTGTCCTTACTTACTGCCGTCCTCGGCACGGGCACCGCCGCGCTCACCACAGGCGACCCCGCACGGTTCGCCCTGGGCGACCTGATCTGCGCCAGCCTGCTCCTGCTGTCCCTGCTGGCGATGGTCGCAGTGCACTTCGCCGGACGGAGCCTACCCACCCTCCCCTTCGCCGAGGCGCAGCTCGCCTCCGCGCAGGAGTCGCTGTGGCAGCAGAAGGCCGACCGGCGCCCTGACCTGCCTGAGCGGCGCACCCTCTACCGTGAGGAGGTCGCAACCGCGATCGAGCAGTATCAGGCCGACAGCCGCAAGTACCGGCGCATCCACAACGGCCTGCAGTCCCTGGTCATGGTCGGCTCGGCCTCCACTACCACGATCGCGGCTCTCGACACGGGCAAGGAACTGACCTGGCAGAGCCCTTCCCTGACCGCGATCAGCTTCGCCATTACGGTGGCCGCGATGTTCACCGGCTACTACAAGTTCCGCGAGCGCAGCTACTTCTCCAGCAGACCGCCGACGCGATGCGTCGGCGGTCCTCGCTCGTCAGCTCCGGCCATCGGTCCCGCGCCCGGAACTGCCCGGACAGCAGGAAAGCCGCCTTGCAAAAGGGGGCGGCGGGCGCATCGCCGCCCACGGACTGTCGGGGAAGTAATGGGCGGCCAGTGCAAGCGCGGCGCACAGGGCTGTCCTCTCCACGGAAAGCTCGGTCACGACCAGACCACCCCCGAACGCTCACAAACCATCTCGCCGAACTCGGACGCGGTGGTCACCTTCAGTCCGTACTTCTCCCCCACCCCGACAACAAGGGCGCCTGAGCGGCCCGATGGTCCGGAACCACCAGCCACTCCGCTCCCCCGCTGTCGCCTTCCTGCGCGTGGATCAGCTGCGCGAGCGCGGTGCCCGAGGTGTAATCCTTCACGTCCACGCGCAGTTGCTCCATTTTCCGCGCTCGCTTGCGCCCGACATGCACACACAGGTCGTAGGCATCGAGGGCGTGCCATAGCTCCACCTTGAGGCCACGCTCGACCAACCGGTCCCGCAGAGCCAGCTCCGCCAGCCCGGGGACGCAGATGTACCGCCACACACCCCGTACCAGGGCCTTGCGTCCCTCGACGGGCCTCGCCTCCGGGACGATCCCCAGGTCGGGCCAGAGGACAGCTTCCTGGTCAAGCGGGGGTGGCGGAGGGGGTTCCGGCAGTAGTTCGGGCGGCACGATCCCCTCGACAGGGCGGAAGCGGTAGGAAGCGCCCAAATCCTGATGCGGCTTGTGCCGGCAGGCGACCACACCGATCTGCCGGCCCGCCTCATGGCGCAGCGCGACGCGCATCGGCCACCGGCACACCGGACACGCGAACCATCAGCCCCGGTACGTCGAGGCGTAGGGGATGTCCTCGTACAGATCCACGATCAGCGAAGGCAGTCGCAGTTCATTCAGCTCATTCACTGGACCCACCGGGTAGCGGATCAGATCGGTACGTCCGCTCTCGTAGACTTTCTAGTTCCCGCCTTGCACAACTGAGCGAAGGCCGTCTCCTGCGCGACCTCGTCATCCAAGTCGCGCGCACTGATCAGACCGGCGCCCCTTCTCCTCTCTTGCAGGACGCGGAGAACCAGGCGCTGCTCCGCGTCGATGTCGAATGCGTCCTCCGTGACGTGCCCGTCGGAGTCGACTGCGCGCAGTTCGTCGACGTCCCACCCGGGAACGCCCTCGGGCAAGAGCCGGGAGGGATCACCGCGCACCTGACGCCGGAAGTCGGCGAAGGACAGTTTGCTTCCCGGGCCACGCGCGGCCAGCAGCGCGCCATGGCACTCCATCAGCGTCCCGAGACGGGTGGAGGGCATTACCGGGGGCCGTCACCGCGTCGGCGGCACGCAGCACCGAGCGCGCCACGAGGGACTTCACCCAGATCTCATCGATCGGTCGAACATCATCGTTCATCGCGTTCTCCATGAGACCAGAGGGTAGAAGTCATCACTGACAATTCGTCTGGCTTTCTCTCGGGCAGACGGGTCATGAGGGGACGCCAGCGAGAGACGTGAAGCCCGTGGTATCGACCCGTGGATACCGGCGGCGGTACTCTTCCAGATACTCGGCTGCGTGCCGCAGTCCCACTGGGGTCAGCTTCCACCGGTAGCCGATGACATGGCTCCCGTCGGCCGCGAGCACCGGCACTTCGTCGATGCCCCCGGCTCGGCCGCCCTGCGGACTTACTCTTGTAGCCGACATCCAGGTAGAACGGCGCCCGGCCGGACAGTGCGTCTCCCCAGGCCATCAGGGCCTGCCCTGGCCACTCGGGCCATGACGCCCCACAGCCACTCGGACAGCAGCGGCATATCGGGCTGCCGCTCCGCGGACTCCCCCAGCCCCGCGCGAGCGGCTGCCCTACCTCGCCTCGTCATCTCCACCCGAACTCTGGCCACCTCGCCTGCTACCGGGTGGCGCACTACATCGGTGCTGGTCACCAGTAGCCCGCGGCGTTCCAGAGCATGCACGGTCGCACCGGCTCCAGGATCATGAACGCCTTTGCAACGCAATCGCTCCTGCAACCGTGTATAGCCCACGACGTGTGCTGGTGCACGCAGAGCGAGAGGCAGCTTGCGCCACTCCACTGGGCGCGGCACCGGCAGATGGTGGACCCTGCGCATCCACATCTCCGTCTCCGTCATGCGTTCGTCACGCAGGACTTCGGAGGTAGGCCCGCTGCCGCTCGTTCAGCGACCGCCAGGCAGCGTCAGCCGACCCGCTCGGCCCCCTTGGGGCCTGTCGCCTCGGCCGCACCGGCGCCGGCTCATCGAGGCGGGTACGCATCCAGGCGTCCACCACCATACGCACCGGTACGCCGTAGACCTTGGCCAGAGCGGCGGGAAGCCGTCCCACCACGTCACGGTCGCACCAGTTCCGGCCAGGCACGGGACGTCCCTGTCCCAAGGCGGAGAGCCGCGGCGCAGACAGACAGAGGTCACGCCCAACGGCCGTCCCGCGCAGCAGCTCGACCGCCCGGTCGAGCGGCAGGCCAGCAGCAAAGCGCAGGTCGACGAGCCTTTCCTCACCCCGGCGGACTCCGGTGAGTTCCTCCACATCGCAGCGCAGTGCCTCGGCCATCTTCTGCAGCCACTGCGGAGTCGGCGTGTGCCTGCCCTCCTCATAGAAGAAAACCATGCGCGTCGACACACCGATTCGCCGGGCAAGTTCAGCCTTCGTCAATCCTGCCTGCTCCCGCAACGCCGTGAGGCGACCGGGAGTGATCAGGCGCATGGGCAGCGGCATGTCTCCATAAAACTGCAATGAAGATTTCATGACAAAGGCATCCAGCGATACCGGCAAGACTTCCCTTTGTGCCCATACGGCCGTCACGCGCTGGGCTCCTGGAAGCCGTCGCCCTGGAGGAGTAGAGACGTCGGCCAGCCGGATAGATCTACGACGGTGTGGGGAACCCAGAAACGCAGTCAGCCGAAATGGGAGGGCTGGTTGTAGGAACCGTTCTGGTGGTGTTGGCGCCCACACAGCACGGCGGGCGCGCCTGCTCCATCACGCGGCGGGCCCCGGAAGTGTCCAGCCGGTTCCACTGCACCCGCACCGGCGACAACGGCCGCGCCGTTCTGATGCGCAGCCTCTTCGCGGACTTCGACACCGACCTCGCGCACCTGTTCCCCGACGAGATCAACCGGCTCACCGACGACGAGATCGACGAGATCGCGGAGCTGGAAAAGCGCGGTTTGTGGGGCGCCTGGCACCGCGAGCCCGAGCCCGGCGAGTTCTGGCCCGCTCCAAAGGAGGACGACGGCGACGGCGGCCCATCGCGCCGCCGCGGCGGAGGCGGGGCGGCAAGGGCGGCGGTGGCAGGCGCGGGTCCGCATCCAGCCGCCGTACCGAGGAGATCACCTCGACCCGCAAGGCGCTGGAGGCCATCAAGCACCTCACCGACGCCTGACCTGCCCCACACCCCCACCCATCCTGCAGGGCCCGGCCATCCGGCTGGGCCTTGCTCACATCTGGAAGGACACACCGCCCGTGGCCGTATCAACCTCCGTCGTCGTCCTGCTCGGCATCATCGTCTTCGTCATGATCCACAGCAGCTGGGTATGCCTGTGGCCCCCTGGCCTGCGCCGGGGCGCCGTCGCAAGCTGGGTCGTCAGCATCTGAACCGTCCCGGCCGCCGGCGTCGAGGACCGCCACACGACCCCGCACCTTCGACGCCGCAGGAGCACCGATGCCCCACACCCCCACCAAGCGCCGCCACCCGCCGGCGTGACCCGACCACCCCCACCGCCCCGGCGCCCGCGCCCGACAGCGGAACTCTCCCTCGAAGAACGCCTCACCCTCATCGACGCGGCGATGACCGTCCGGCTGGACACCGCTGCCATCGCATACGAGGTCAACACCGCCCACCTCGCCACCGAACCCGTCGACCTGGCCGACGTCATCACCGGCCCCACCGAGCCCGCCGACCCCACCGAGCCCGCCGACCCGGCCGGGACCGCGGCCCGGCCGCTGCCCGACCTACATCCGACACCAGTCGCTGCCCTGCTCCAGCGCGCCCACCACCGCCCACTCACCGACGGCTGGTGCACCGGCACCCTCGTCGACACCGACGGCGCACGCTGCCTGTACGGCGCCATCCAGGCCGAAGCTGGCGGCAACCAGCGCCTGGAATCCGATGCCCTGGACGTTCTCCTGGACGCCACCCGCCGCCAGCCCGACGACAGTTACAGGCCGCGAGCGTCGGCGAGGTGTGCGGCTTGGCCGAGCAGGCGCAGCGGGACATGGGGGCTGCCGAAGGCGTCGTTGAACGCGGGCACAGACTTCGCGCCGACGACACCCGCCCCAGCCTTACGCTCGGACGTGCACCTGCGGCCCCTTCCGCAACTTCCCCACCGAGCACGGCCTGGCCCGCAGCGCCTGGCGGCACATGCACCCCACGCTCCGGCCCCGGATGCAGCAGTGGACCGCCCGGCGGCTTCGGACCCGCACCACCACCAGTACCTGACGCCCTGCCTTGTCCTCGCCCGCCCTTGGGGCCGAGCGAGGGCCGGACAGACCGCCCGGCCACCCGCCGCACCGTCTGCTGCGCCCCACCGATGCGTACGTACGAAGTCGGCGGGGCGCGGTGCGCCCATCCACCTGTCGGAACGGCTGTGCTTCTGGCAGGCCTGAAGCACAGGCCATGGGTACGATGCGGGCGATTACCGACGCTCATGAGCTGGTCAGGGTGCCAGGCTTTCGCACGAGAGGGAACGATGGTGCTGGCGGAGCGGCCTTCAGCGGCATGGGAAGTCGCAGACCTGGTACGGGAGCGGCTGCTCGTCGTGCCGAATCCTCTGGCAGCTTGGGACAGTGACCCGCTCTGGGTTTCCGTCTGGGACTCGGAGCCCGGGCAGGTTCTCGTTTCCCTGATGGCTCCGCGTGAGAGCGCCGATCTGTTCATTCAGCTGAGGATCGGGTTCTCAGTGACCGAGGAAAGCCCTGAGGTCCAGGCTGAGCGGATCCTCGCTGCTGTCCGGCACCCGCATCCTCTGGACGGCGCAGTGGTCTGCGCGGGCTACCGGGAGTGCGCCGAAGAGTACGGGTATCTCTGGCCTTCGTCATTGGACGAGTGAGTCGTCGGCACCTCGGTCGGCGTGGCCCGGCCTGTCCGTTAGGGGCTGCGCCACAGTGACAGCGATCGAGTTCGGCTGTGTCCACGGAAGCTGTGACAGGGCCGGTGTTTCAGCGAACCGCCGGGCGCCTGCTGGTCTCCGACCCCTGGTGAACCGTGCTGGCTCCGGCGTCTGCGCCGGGGCCTTGCCAGCGCCCCCGAGCGCGGTGTCCACCTGGTCGAGTGGCTCAGCTACACCCTGATCGTCCACCAAAGCGAGGCCGGCCAGGTAACCCTTTCGGCCTGCTCCTCGCCCCTGCGCGCTGACTCGGTGCCGGGCGGCGTCGCTGGATCCGGGGCTGCGACCTGGTCCATTCCGGATCCGCCGCTGACAGTGCCCAGCACGCACGTCACCGCCCTGCCGGACCAGCGGAGCCGACTGCAGAGCGTGCCTACCCGCCATGCCTTTATGGAACTGGCGCGCCTAGGCCGTTTCCTTCAGATCATCGGATCGTTGGTCTGGTGTGTCGTTGACTGACGCCCAGTGGGCACGCATCGAGCCGTTGCTGCCGGACCGGACAC
>NZ_LGCW01000280.1:0-69480 GCF_001279365.1 Streptomyces sp. NRRL F-5755
GGGACTCGCCGCACACCGGCTGACCGGCTACGATCCGCCACACACGCAATGCGAGGGAGACGGACGTTGGGGCGGCTAACCGGCGGGGACCCCTCCCTGCTGCGACGGATCAACTCCGCGGTGGTGCTGCATGCGCTGCGCGCCGCCGACTCCCCGACGCTCACCCACCTCGTGGAGGTGACCGGGCTGTCCCGGCCCACCGTCGAGGGGGTCGTCGAGGGCCTGATCGAGACCGGTCTGGTGGCCGAGGCGCCCGCCGACGAGGGCGCCGCCCGCCGCCAGGGCCGCCCGGCCCGCCGCTTCCGCTTCCGTACCGAGGCCGGGCACCTCCTGGGCATCGAGATCGGCCCGCACCGGGTGGCCGCGCTGCTGTCCGACCTCGGCGGGCGGGTCCTCGGCTCCGCGCAGCGCGCGGTCGAGGAGACCGCGCCCGCGGACGAACGGCTGGAGAAGGTAAGGATCGCGGTGGCCGAGCTGCTGCGGCGGGCGGGCGTGGCCCGCAGTTCGCTGCGCGCGGTCGGGGTGGGCAGCCCCGGCATCGTGGAGGCGGACGGCACCGTACGGCTGGGTACGGCCCTGCCGGGCTGGACCGGGCTGCCGCTCGGCGACCGGCTGCGCCGCTCGTTCCGGTGCCCCGTCCTGGTGGAGAACGACGCGAACACCGCCGCCGTGGCCGAACACTGGAAGGGCGCAGCCGCCGGCTCCGACGACATCGTGTTCGTGCTCGCGGGCCTCAGCCCCGGGGCCGGTGCCCTGATCGGAGGACGGCTGCACCGCGGCTTCGGCGGCGCGGCCGGGGAGATCGGCGCGCTGCACCTGCTGGGGCGCGAGGCCACGCCGGAGAAGCTGCTGTCCACGACCGGGCAGCCGCTGCATCCCCTGGACGAGGCGCAGGTGGCCCGGGTGTTCGCCCTCGCGCGCGAGGGCGACGCGCGGGCCCGGGACGCGATGGACCGTTTCATCCGGCGGCTCGTCCACGATGTCGCGGCACTGGTGCTCGCCCTCGACCCGGAACTGGTCGTGGTCGGCGGCTGGGCCGCCGGTCTGGACGACGTACTGGAGCCCCTGCGCGCCGAACTGTCCCGCTACTGCCTGCGCCCGCCCCAGGTGGCCCTGTCCGTACTCGGCGAAGCAGCAGTAGCCACAGGAGCACTGCGCCTGGCGCTGGACCACGTCGAGGGCGAACTCTTCGCAGTAGAGGGCACGGTCACGGCCCGGCGCTGAGACGAGGCCCACAGCAGCTGCCCACCAGTCTGCCCCGCCCGTGCACGGCGCGATGCGAAGGCGTTGCCACACCTCCGGCTGATGTGCTGAGCAGTCGCCCCAAATGGCCCCATCCGTACTCGGCGAAGCAGCAGTAGCCACAGGAGCGCTACGCCTGGCGCTGGACCACGTCGAGGGCGAACTGTTCGCAGTGGAGGGCACGGTCACGGCCCGGCGCTGAGACGGGGCCCGCAGCGGCTGCCCACCGGCCTGCCCCGCCTGCGCGCGGCGCGATGCAAGGGCGTTGTCACACCCCCCGGCTAGTGTGCTGAGCAGTCGCCCCGGGATCGGGCCGAGCAGGGCTAGGGGCCGGTCGTCAGGTGCGCTGCGAGCCATGGAGGCTAGGGCATGAGCGAGGGACAGGAATCCGCCACGTACCCGTCGTCCGCCGGGTACGCGCAAGTCAACGGGCTGAACCTGTATTACGAAATCCACGGCACGGGGCAGCCGCTGGTCCTCCTGCACGGCGGCCTGCTCACCATCGACCTGACCTTCGGCGGCATACTGCCCGCGCTCGCCGCCACGCCGGCTGAGCCACGCACGGCCCCGGCCGGTGGCGGGAGCAGGCCCGCCCTCAGCCGCGCGACGTGTCGATGACGCAGAACCGGTTGCCCTCGGTGTCGGCGAGCACAACGAAGTCGGGGTCGTCCGGATAAAGGTCCCAGTCGACCCGCCGGGCGCCCAGGGAGACCAGCCGCTCGACCTCGGCGGCCTGGTCGGCCGCGTCTCCTGCGTACAGGTCCAGGTGGACACGCGGGTGCTCCTGGACCGGCGTCCCGCTCAGTCCGACGGCGATCTGTACACCGGGCCCGTCCGCGGGCACCAGCACCACCCAGTCGTCCTCGATGTCCTCGCGCGGGACGTACCCCAGCGCGTCCATCCAGAAAGCGGCGGCCCGCCGCACATCCGAGGCGCCCAGCACCACCGACCCGACCTTCAGCATGCGGTCATTCTCGCGCAAAGGCGGGGCGGTAGCTGTCACACGGAAACGCGTGACGCGGCCTGTTCGTCCGGGGACAGCAGGCGGACGATGGCGCCGTAGCAGCTGACGGCATCCGAGCGACGGCCGCTAGCCGGCCAGAACCGGCACCCCCGCCTCGCTCTCGTTGTCGCCGAAGGTGAGGCGGCAGGTGTCGGCGCGGTAGGTGGACAGGGCTACGGCGGCGGTGCGGCCGTCGGTGAAGTAGCGGGTGGTGACGACGAGGACGGGGGCGCCGGGCAGGCGGTCCAGTTCCCTGGCGTCGTCGGCGCGGGCCGAGCCCAGTTCCACCGCCCGGTCCTGGCCTTCCAGTTCGCGCTGCTGGAGCGCGCGGAGCACGGCGCGGGCGCGGGCCGGAGCGTCCGTGCCGGTGACGGCGGCGTCCGGCACCGTACGGACGGGTACGTACAGCTGCTCGGCGGCGACCGGCTGGCCGTGTGTGACGCGGCTGCGGTGCACGATGTGCACCCGCTCGCCGGACGTCAGCTCCAGCAGGCGTGCCACGGCCGCCGGCACCTCCGACGACTCGACGGCGTCGACGGGCTGCCAGTCGTCACCGGGGGCGCCCGGCCAGGTGTGGCGCGCCGGGTCGACGGCCACGCCCACGCGCGGGGGCGCGACGGTGGTGCCCACACCGCGGCGGCGCTGCAGACGGCCTTCCAGTTCGAGCTGTTCGAGCGCCTGCCGCAGCGTGGCCCGGGCGACGCCGAACCGCGCCGCCAGCTCCCGCTCGTTGGGCAGGATCTCGCCGACCGCGAACTCCGAGTCGAGCGCCTCGCTGAGCACGGTCTTGAGGTGCCAGTACTTCGGCTCCGGAGCCGTTTCGAGCTGCGTGGTCCCCACCCTGTCCTCCGCCGTGGCCGTCTTCCCGACGGGGCTGGTCCCCGTCGGCCGCGGGCCTGTCCCTGGCCCCGCACGCGCTCTTCGGATATGAGCGCTTCTTTATTAAAGGTTGTTGCAGTATCCCTGTGACGATATGGCCGCCCCCACCCTTGGTCAAGACCAATGCGCCTATCCGTCGTCGGCCGGCGCCCGGCGGCCGGGGTCGGTACGGAGTACGGGACGCGCGGCGCGGCCCCGGACCGTGCCGGGGCAGGTACGGGAAGAGCCGCGGACGGCGTCGGACGACGCCTGACCGCGGCTCTTGCCGCACCTCCTCAGCCACTCAGCCCGCGGCGTCCAGCGCCCCCAGCTTGTCCGGATTGCGAATGATGTAAACGGTCTGGATCCGGCCGTCCACGACGTCGAGCTGGAAGACCGAGTCGGGCTTGCCCTCGGAGAGCACGAGCAGCGCGCTGCCGCCGTTGAGCTCCGTGAAGACGAACTCCGCCGCCGGGATGCCGCCCCGGGCCACGCCGAGCAGGAAGCGGCCGACCTTGTCGGCGGTCTCGATGACCCGCAGCGGCGCCTTGGCCTTGCCGCCGCTGTCGCCGACCAGCCGTACGTCCTCGGCCAGCAGGCGCAGCAGCCCGTCCAGGTCGTCGCCCGCGGCCGCCGCGAGGAAGCGTTCGGTCAGGTCGCGCTGCTGGGCCGGGTCGACCTCGAAGCGCGGGCGGCGTTCCTCGACGTGGCGCCGTGCGCGGCCGGCGAGTTGGCGCACCGCCGCCTCGCCGCGCTCCAGTACGGTGGCGATCTCCGCGTACGGGTAGCCGAACGCCTCGCGCAGGACGAACACCGCGCGCTCCAGGGGCGAGAGCGATTCCAGGACCACCAGGACGGCGAGAGTGACGGACTCGGCGAGGACCGCGCGGTCGGCGGAGTCGGGGGCGGCCGTCACGAAGTCGGTGGCCAGTGGCTCGGGCAGCCAGGGGCCCACGTATGCCTCGCGGCGCGCCTGTACCTGCCGCAGGCGGTCGATGGCCAGCCGGGTCGTGACGCGCACCAGATAGGCGCGCGGTTCGCGTACCTGCTCCCGGTCGGCGGACGACCAGCGCAGCCACGCCTCCTGGACCACGTCCTCGGCGTCGGCCACCCGGCCGAGCATGCGGTAGGCCACGCCCATCAGGACCGGGCGGTGTTCCTGGAAGACATCGGTTGCGGGGTCGGTCTGCACGCCTTCATCCCAGCGGGCCGACCGGTCGTTGTCCAGCGGAAACGGTCGGAAACAGACGCGTTCGGACGTGGTGTGCGGCACAGAGCGCGCGGCGCGCGGAGCCGTACGATCGCCACGGCGCCGAAGCACCGTCCCGGCCGGTACCCCGGCCCCGGTCTCCTTCGCCCGCGTCACCCCGCCGGACCGCCCGCCCTTCACCGTCGCCTACCAGCGCAAGGGATCGGGCCCTCCGCTCGTCCTGCTGCACGGCATCGGGCACCACCTCCAGGCGTGGGAGCCGGTCTCCGGCATCCTCGCCGCCTCCCACGAGGTCGTCGCGCTGGACCTGCCCGGCTTCGGCGCCTCGCCCGCGCTGCCGCCCGGCGTGGCCTACGACCTCGACTCGGTCGTCCCGCTGCTGACCGCCGCGTTCGGCACGCTCGGCCTCGACCGGCCGCACATCGCCGGGAATTCGCTCGGCGGCCTGCCGGCCCTGCAGTTGGGCCGGGCCCGGCGCGTACGATCGGTGACCGCGCTGTCCCCCGCCGGGTTCTGGACGCAGGCCGAACGGCGGTACGCCTTCGGGGTGCTGCGCGGCATGCGGGCCGGTGCGAAGGTGCTGCCGCGGCCGGCGGTCGGGCTGCTGGCCCGTTCGGCGGTCGGGCGGGCCTCGCTGACGAGCACCATCTACGCGCATCCGGGCCGCCGTTCGCCGTCGGCGGTGGTCGCCGAGACCGGTGCGTTGCGCAACGCGACCGGTTTCGTACCGACTCTGGCGGCTGGGCGCACCGTACTGTTCACCGATGATGTACCGGATGTCCCGGTGACCCTCGCCTGGGGCAGCCGCGACCGGCTGCTGCCGCGGCGGCAAGGGGTACGGGCGAAGTACGCGATACCGGGCGCCCGGCTCGTACGGCTGCCGGGCTGCGGCCATGTGCCGATGAACGACGACCCGGCGCTGGTCGCCCGGGTCATCCTCGACACGGCGCGCTGATAACCGGCCGGACGGACCCGCCCGGTCCGGGCCCGCCCCCTGGAGTTCACCACCCGTTCGGCCGCGTGGCACCGGACCCCGGTACGAACGGGAGGTCACCAAGATCGGTCGTCACACGGGAGGTTTCACATGGCGCAGGGACCCGGCAGAGCCGTCGACCGGCGGTCACTGCTGCACGGGGCGGCGGCCGGTACCGCGGCGCTCGCCCTCCCCGGCGTCGCCGGCGCAACGGAAGCCAGGGCCGCGTCCCGGGTCGCGGGCGCGCCGGCACTGGCGCGGGCCGGGCGGCCGGGTGCCCCGTGGGGCGTGCAGGCCGGGGACGTGACGGCCTCGTCCGGGCTGGTGTGGGTGCGGTCCGACCGGCCGGCGCGGATGATCGTGCAGACCGCGGCGACCGAGTCGTTCCGCAATGCCCGCACCTGGCACGGCCCGCTGCTCGGCCCCGGTACGGACTTCACCGGCACCACCGCGCTGCACGGCCTGCCGTCCGGCGAGCAGATCCACTACCGGGTGGTGCTCGCCGACCCGCACGACTACCGGCGTACGGGCGAGCCGGTCACCGGCACCTTCCGTACCGCCTCGGACCGGCGCCGGGACGGGGTGCGCTTCACCTGGTCGGGCGATCTCGCCGGGCAGGGCTGGGGCATCAACCCGGATCTCGGCGGCTACCGGATCTATGAGGAGATGCGCCGCCGGGACCCGGACTTCTTCCTGTGCAGCGGCGACAACATTTACGCGGACAATCCGATCGAGGCCAGTGTGCGACTGCCCGACGGCCGGATCTGGCGCAATGTGACCACCGAGGAGAAGTCGAAGGTCGCCGAAACACTGGCGGAGTACCGCGGCGCGTTCCGCTACAACCTGCTGGACGCCAACCTCCGCCGCTTCAACGCGCAGGTGCCCACCGTCATCCAGTGGGACGACCACGAGGTGCGCAACAACTGGTACCCGGGCCAGATCCTCGACGACGCCCGGTACACGGAGAAGGACGTGGACGTGCTCGCGGCGCGTTCGCTGCGCGCGTTCCGGGAGTACTTCCCCATCCGTACGCTCCGCTCGGACCGGGGCGGCCGGGTCTACCGGGTGCTGCGCCACGGGCCGCTGCTGGACGTGTTCGTGCTGGACATGCGCACGTACCGCAACGCCAATTCCCCCAACCGGCAGCCCGCCGACCGGCAGGGCATCCTCGGTGCCGAGCAGCTGGCCTGGCTGAAGCGGTCGCTGGCGCGGTCCCGCGCGGTGTGGAAGGTGATCGCCGCCGATCTGCCGCTGGGCCTGGTGGTCGCGGACGGCAAGACGGACTTCGAGGCGGTCGCGCAGGGCGATCCGGGCGCGCCGCTGGGCCGGGAGCTCCAGATCGCGGAGCTGCTGCGGTTCATCAAGCACCGGCGCGTCACCGGCACGGTGTGGCTGACCACGGACGTGCACTACACCTCGGCGCAGCACTACGACCCGTCGCGCGCGGCGTTCAAGGACTTCGCGCCGTTCTGGGAGTTCGTGTCGGGGCCGCTGAACGCGGGCGGCTTCCCGGCCGTGCCGCTGGACGGTACGTTCGGGCCCGCCCAGCCCTTCGTCAAGGCGCCGCAGCGGGCGAACGTCTCCCCCGCCGAGAACCCGCAGTTCTTCGGCGAGGTCGACATCGACGGCGACAGCGGCGAGCTGACCGTACGGCTGCGGCAGGACGACGGGCAGGTACTGTTCCGCAAGGTGCTGCAGCCCGGGCGGGTGGGGCAGCCGGGCAGCTAGGTGTATTGATCACGAGCGTTGTTAACGATGGCGGGACTTGATCATGGCGAAGACCTCCGGTGCGGTGGAGCTGTCTAGGACTGCACCGCACGGTTGAACAGACACACCCAATCGCTTTGTGCCTCGAATGTCTCCTTTACCCATCGGTCACAGAGCGTTCGCGATCACGCAACACCGGTCGGTGAGGCTGGCCGTATGACTGACGCGACATCTGCCAAAAGTTCCCGCCGCCACCACTGGCGGCGGGAGCTGGTCGAGCTGGCGGCCCTGTTCACCGCCGTGGCGGTGGCGGACGCCGTGGCCAACACCATCGCGCACGGCCCGTCCGGGCCGGTGCTGCTGTGCTGCTCGGCGGTCGTACTGGTCGCCACGGCCGCGTTCCACACCTGGTGGGCACGCCGCCACGAGAACGCGCCGCCGCCGACCGATACCGGCGCCGCAGCGCCGAAGTCCCCCGGCGCTCCGCAGGAGGAGCGGCAGGAGACGGCGCTGTGGCGGATGCGTACGACCGTACGGGACGAGCCGGGCAGCCTGGCCGCGCTGTGCACGGCGCTGGCCGGGCACCGGGTGGACATCCTGAGCCTGCAGACCCACCCGCTGTCGGACGGGACGGTGGACGAGTTCCTGCTGCGCGCCCCCGCCGCGCTGCTGCCCGCCGATCTGACGCGGACGGTCGCCGGGGCGGGTGGCGCGCACACCTGGCTGGAGCGGGCGGACGCGCACGATCTGGTGGACGCCCCCACCCGGATGCTCGGGCTGGCCACCCGTACGGCGCTGGATTCCGCCGAACTTCCGCTCGCGCTACGTCAGTTGCTGGGGCGCTGCACCATCCATTCGGTGCCCGCGCGGGCCCGGAACGGACAGCGGGACGCCGAACGGGTGCCGGAGGAGGGCATTCTCGAAGAGCACACCATGACGTTCCGTGATCCGTCCGGGGGCTCCGTCACCATCGAACGCCCGCACCTTCCCTTCACGCCCACCGAGTTCGCGCGGGTACGGGCGCTCGTCGAGCTGGACGCCCGGCTCGGCCAGCGGGTGCCGCCGCGCCGTGACGTGCTCACGCTGCCCGAGGGCAACCCCATCACGGTGCGCCGCGCGGACACCTCGGACCTGGCGGCGGCCCGCGCGCTGCACGGCCGCTGCTCGTCCCGGACACTGGCGATGCGCTACCAGGGCTCGGTCGCCGACGCCGAGCGCTATCTGAACCACCTGCTCAGCCCCCGCTTCGGCCGTACGCTCGCGGTCGAGACGGCGTCCGGGCGGCTGGTGGCGCTCGGCCATCTGCTGTGGGACGGCGAGGAGACCGAAGTGGCGCTGCTGGTGGAGGACGCCTGGCAGCGGCGCGGCATCGGCGCCGAACTGCTGCGCCGGCTGGTCCAGATGGCCGCGGAGGCGGGCTGCACGAGCGTGTACGCGATCACCCAGGCGTCCAACACCGGCATGGTGGCCACCATGCGCGGCCTGGGCCTGCCGCTGGACTACCAGATCGAGGAGGGCACGCTGGTGATCACCGCCCGGCCGGCCGGGGTGCCCGTGCGGCCGGCGGCGGCCCGGACCGCGCCGGACGCCGGCCCGCGGACGCAGTGACGGGGTGACCGCACGCGAACAAGGCGGACACGGCGGACACAGGAGTGGGGCCGGCCGGTACGCGAGCGCTCGTACCAGCCGGCCCCGGGCGGTACGGGGACCGGTGCGGATCGGTGCCGTACCTCAGTGGCCTGCGGTGGCTTCAGCCACCGTCGGTCGCCGTGGTTCTCAGACCTGCTCCCAGAGGGACGGTGTGTTCGCCGGTTCCCAGCCGGGCTGGGCCTGGTGGCTCTGCAGGCAGCGGTAGGTGATCCCGTCGTACGTCACCTGGGCGCCCGCCTCGTAGACGGTGCCGGCGGCCCAGGTGGTCCCGCCCGGCTCGCTGGGGCCGGGGTCCTCGGAGCCGCTAGTGCCGGTCTTCAGGGTGAGGCCGTAGCCCTGGAGCAGCGGGTTGATGGGCTGGTAGAAGGTCGTGCCGCCGGAGCGGCAGTTGCCGGAGCCGCCGGAGGTGACGCCCTGGGCCTGGCTGCCGGAGATGAAGGAGCCGCCGGAGTCGCCCGGCTCGGCGCACACCGAGGTCCGGGTCACACCGCTGACGGTGCCCTGCGGGTAGGTGACGCTGGTGTTGTGCTGCTGGATGGTGCCGCAGTGCCAGCCGGTGGTGGAGCCGGAGCGGCAGATGGAGGCGCCGACCGCCGCCTGGGTGGAGCCGGCGACCCGTACGTTCTGGCCGCCCTGGCCCTTCACGTACGGCGTGGAGGTCCAGTTGCTGTTGGCGGCGACCCAGGCGGTGTCCCGGCCCGGGAAGGTGGACGCCTGGAAGCTGCCCTGGGCCACCTGGTTGTAGCCGGTGGTGGAGGTTCCGGCGCGTCCGCAGTGGCCCGCGGTGGCGAAGCCCTGCTGGCTGCCGCGGGTGATGGCGAAGCCCACGGAGCAGCGGCCGCCGCCCATGTAGTACGCGTCGCCGCCGCGGATGTCGTAGAGGGGGCGCGGGCGTTCGGCGGTAGCGCCCACGCTGACCAGGGAGCGGTCGGCGCCGCTGGCGGCGACGAACGTCCGGGCCGCCGCGGGGTCGGCGGCCCGCAGCTGCACCGTGTTCGTCCGGACATCCACGGCCCATGAGGACGCCTCGGGAGCCGTGCGGTGCTGTGCCGCGCGGTCCAGCTTGGCCTTCGCCGCGTCGAGTTGGGCGAGCGAGTGGGTGGCGTGGACGGCGCGGGCACCGGCCGCGCGGACGGCCGCGAGGCGCGCGGTGTCGGTGGTGGCCACGGTCAGCGTGCCGGATTCGGTGCCGCGGACCCAGGCGCCGGCGAAGGACGCGCCCAGCGCGTTCTTCAGATGCCCGGCCACGGCACCGGCTTCCGCCTCGTTGGCGAGCCGCCGTTCGGCCTGCGCCCGGTTCAGGCCGAGGTCGCGCTGCATCGCCCGGTACACGGCGTCGGAGGTGGCACCGACGGACAGGGCCTCGGCGGCCGACCGGTGGGGGGTCTGGGGAGTCGTCGAGTCCGCCCGTATCTGGGCCGCCGCGGAACCGGGCAGCGCGGTCAGGACAAGTGCGCCGACGGCGGTGATGACGGCACACGCGCCCGCTCGGGCGTGTCTGTGGCGCATGAGGGAGGTCTCCTCGGTCTCGGGGGGGGAGGTGCGGAAACCGTAGGAGCCGTGCGGCGGCCCGCAGAAGATGTCAGTTGTCCTTCTGCGGAACGTTATGGATACCGCCCGGAGGACCTGGGTAGCCGGTGGATTCCGGTGGCCCCGGATCGGCCTCTTCATGGCCGGACGTTTGCGGACGGGCGCCGTCCGGCACCGGTCCGGCATCCGCCGCCGTCCGGTGGTCGGCGAGCCACCGCGTATAACTCTCGCTGCGCGCGGCGGCGTCGGCGTGCGCAGCGCGGGCCTGGGCGACGACCTCGGGGGCGGAGTTCGCGGCGGGGGTCGCCGGGTGCCAGCCGATCAGGTGGCGCCAGGACAGCGGCGTACCGGCCAGGGGTCTGGTGACCATCCCGGGGGTGGGCGGCAGGGTCGCCCGGCACAGGCCCGCGGCGCGGCCGACCTGCACGAGGTGGATGCAGGACGCGGTGTCCGTCTCGTACACCCGGGCCGGGGTGAAGCCGGCGCGGGCGCAGGCGAGGGTGAAGCAGTCCGCGAAACAGCCGTCGCCCGGCACGTCCGCCCATGCCTCGGTGGCCAGTTCCGCGAGGCCGATCTCGTGCCGTCCGGCCAGCGGGTGGCGGTCGGCGAGCATGACGAAGACCGGGTCCACCGCGATCTCCCGCCAGCTGAGCCGCTCCGGCTCGGGCGCCGGCGCCTCCCCGCAGGCGCCGATCAGCGCGAAGTCCAGGCGTCCGGCGGCGACGGAGGCGGCGATCTCGCGCTCGGACCAGGTGGTGAAGGTGGTCACCGGCACGCCCGGGTGCGCGGTCGCGAGCCGGTCCACCAGGCCGCCCAGCAGCGGGCCGTGGGTACCGCCGAGCCGGAAGCCGGTCATCCTGCTGCCCGCGCTGCCGAACCGTACGGCCTCCTGCTGGAGCTCGCTGATCGCGGGCAGCACCACGCGCGCCCGCTCCAGCACGAATGCGCCGAGCGCCGTGGGCCGTACCCCGAAGCGCCCGCGTTCGAAGAGCTTGCCGCCGAGGGTGCGCTCGATCCGTTTCAGCTGGGCGCTCAGGGCGGGCTGGGCCAGGCCGAGCTGTGCGGCGGCCTTGGTGAGGCTGCCCGCGTCGGCTATTGTCCGGATCGTCTTTAAATGCCGCAATTCCAGGTCCATTCTGTGAGCTTGGAGCGTCCGCTCGGGCGGGAGCAATAGTCCGGTCCGGACCAATGAAGGCGGCCTTCCGCTCCGGCGGACCCGGCGCGTTCCCCCGTTCGCCCTGCGCGGACGGGGCGCTCCGGAGGCGGACGTACGGCGCGCTGCTGATGACGTACCGGGGCCTTCCGTACGAGGATGGGGCGCATGTCCCACACCACTGCTTCCGACAACGCTCCCCTCCCCCGCCAGGTCGCCGACGCCTATGTCGACGCCCTGGTCGAGCTGGACCCCATCACCGGTACCTTCCTCGGCGTCCCGGAGAGTTCGAGCCGGCTGCCCGACTTCTCGCCCACCGGCCAAGAAGCGGTGGCGCAGCTCGCCCGTACAACGCTGAACCGGCTCGCCGAGGCCGAGCGGCGGCCGGGCGCGGACAGCGAGAGCGAGCGGCGCTGCGCCCGGCTGCTGCGCGAGCGGCTGACCGCCGAGCTGGCCGTGCACGAGGCGGGCGAGGGGCTGCGCACGGTCAGCAACCTCCACTCGCCGCTGCACGCGGTGCGCGAGGTCATGACGATCACGCCGGTCGACACGGACGACGACTGGGCGGCGCTCGCCCAGCGGCTGCGCGCCGTGCCCGCCGCGCTGGAGGGCTACCGCGCCTCGCTGGAGGCGGGCCTGAAGCGGGACCTGCCCGCCGGGCCGCGCCAGGTCGCCACGGTCATCGGCCAGTTGGACACCTGGATCGGTACGGACCGCAGCTGGTTCGCCGAGCTGACCGAGCCCGGCCCCGACGCGCTGCGCGCGGAGCTGAACGCCGCCGCCGCGCTGGCGACCGGCGCCCTCGTGGAGCTGCGCGACTGGTTCCGCGGCCGGTACGCGCCCGCGATCGAGGGCGCGCCCGACGTGGTGGGCCGCGAGCGCTACGCCCGCCTCGCCCGCTACTTCAACGGCACCGACCTGGACCTGGACGAGGCGTACGCCTATGGCTGGTCGGAGTTCCACCGCCTGCACGCCGAGATGGTCCAGGAGGCCGAGAAGGTGCTGCCCGGGGCGAGGACCCCGTGGGAGGCGCTGTCCTGGCTGGACGAGCACGGCGAGGCCGTGGTGGGCGTCGAGGAGACCCGCCAGTGGCTCCAGGCGCTGATGGACCAGGCCATCGAGGCGCTGGACGGCACCCACTTCGAGCTGGCGGAGCGGGTCAAGCGCGTGGAGTCGCGGATCGCCCCGCCCGGCGGCGCCGCCGCGCCGTACTACACCAGCCCCTCGCTGGACTTCTCCCGCCCCGGCCGTACATGGCTGCCGACCATGGGCCAGACCCGCTTCCCGGCGTACGACCTGGTCTCGACCTGGTACCACGAGGGCGTGCCGGGCCACCACCTCCAGCTGGCGCAGTGGGCGCACGTGGCCGAGGACCTCTCGCGCTACCAGACGGCGGTGGGCATGGTCAGCGCCAACGCCGAGGGCTGGGCGCTGTACGCGGAGCGGCTGATGGACGAGCTGGGCTTCCTGACCAGTCCCGAGCGCCGGCTCGGGTATCTGGACGCGCAGATGATGCGCGCGGTCCGCGTCGTCATCGACATCGGTATGCACCTGGAGCTGACCATTCCGGACGACTCGCCGTTCCACCCCGGCGAGCGGTGGACGCCCGAGCTGGCGCAGGAGTTCTTCGGCCGGCACTCCAGCCGCTCCGCGGACTTCGTCGAGAGCGAGATCATCCGCTATCAGGGCATGCCGGGCCAGGCCATCGGCTACAAGCTCGGCGAGCGCACCTGGCTCCAGGGCCGGGAGGCGGCCCGGCAGCGGCACGGCGCGGACTTCGACCTCAAGGCGTGGCACATGGCCGCACTGTCGCAGGGCTCGCTGGGTCTGGACGACCTGCTGGCCGAACTGTCGCGTATCTGAGACCGGCGGACCGCGTGTTCCTCTTCCCCGGCGATCCGCTGCGCCCCGGCCGCACGGATCCGGAGTTCGCCCGGGACGCCGCCGCGGTACGGGCCATCGGCGTGCGCGGCGCGGTGATCGACCACGAGGCGCTGGTCGCCGGGGACGCGGCACGGGCGGTGGCGCGGGTGCCCGGCGGGGCCGGGGCGGCGTGGTACCGCGGCTGGATGCTTCCGGCCGAGCGGTACGCCGCGCTCGCCGCGGCCCTCGGCGAGCGCGGCTGCCTGCTGCTGACCAAGCCCGAGAGTTACCGCGCCGCCCACGAACTCCCCGGCTGGTACGAGACGTTCGCCGGCCTCACCCCGTACAGCCGCTGGCTGCCGTGCGCGCCGGGACAGCCGCCCGGCGAGGCGGAGCTGGCCCGGCTGGCCGCGCCGCTGGGCGGCGGGCCCGCCGTGGTCAAGGACTGGGTGAAGTCCCGCAAGCACGAGTGGGACGAGGCCGCGTACGTCCCGGACACGTCCGACACCGCGCGCCTGGCTTCGGTGGTCGGCCGGTTCGTGGACTTGCAGGAGGAGTTCCTGACCGGCGGCGTGGTGCTGCGCGCCTTCGAGCCGTACGGGACGGCGGGCGAGGCGCGCGTGTGGTGGGTGGACGGCGAGCCGGTGCTCGTCGGCGCGCATCCGGATACGCCGGGGCAGTATCCGGTGCCGGATCTTTCGGCCGTCGCCCCCGTCGTACGGGCAGCGCTGCGCAAGCTGGGCTGCCGGTTCGTCACCACGGACCTGGCGCTGCGCACGGACGGCGTGTGGCGGGTGATCGAGGTGGGCGACGGGCAGGTCAGCGGGCTGCCCGAGGGCGCGGACACCGGCACGCTGATCGAGGCGCTGGCCACGGCCGGTGCGGGCTTTCCGCTGACGCTGGCGGCGGGCCGGGTGGTGCTGCGGCCCGTCCTGCCGACCGCGGCGGCGCGGCTGGCGGACGGCGACGGCCTCGACGACCGCCCCGGCGGGCCGGTGTGGGTGGGCGGACGGCCGCCGGAGGCCACCGCCTCCACCGCCGCCGCTGTCGCGCAGTCCGTCACGCTCGGTCCGTACCGCCCCGGCTGGGGCCTGTTCACGATCACCCGGGCCGACGACGGTACGGCCGTGGGCTCCATCTGCTTCCACGGCCCGCCGGACGACGAGGGCGAGGTGGAGATCGGGTACACGCTCTGCCCCGCGGCGCGCGGCGCGGGCTGGGCCACGGAGGCGACGCGCCTGCTGACCGACTGGGCGTCCGGCCGCCCCGAGGTCCGTACGGTACGGGCGGTGACCGAGCCGGCGAACATACCGTCGCAGCGGGTGCTGGAGCGGGCCGGGTTCGTGCCGTCCGGCGACCGGGACGGGCTGCGGACGTATGTCTTCGCGCAGGCGTGACTCCTGCGCGGGCCCTGCTCACTTCTCGGCGCTGTGAATTTCGTACCGCCAGAACGCCCGGTGCCGCCAGAATTCGACGGCGGACATGGAATTCACGGCATACCGCTCCAGCCCCACCGCCCGGACCGCGGCGTACGGCAGTCGCGCGATGACCGCGAAACTCCGGAGCATCGGCCACATGCTGCGGGAAATGTCCTCGACCCGCCGGACGGAGAATCCGGCCTCCGCGGTGAGGCGTTCCAGCGTGCCGTGCACGAAACGCTGGAACGACGGCATCGCGGCCCAGTCGTTCAGCTGCCGGAAGGTCTCGGCCGCCGGCCCGGGCATCCGGGTCGGCACTTCCCTGGCGTACTCGAACATGACCAGCCGGCCGCCCGGTTTCAGCACCCGGTGGAACTCCCGCAGCGCGGCCTCGGCCTCCGCCGCGTGCACCAGGGTCTCCATCGTGTAGACGGCGTCGAAGCTCTCGTCGGGGAAATCCAGTACGGCGTAGTCCCCGTGCGCGAAGGTGAGCAGCGGGTCGAGGCCGCGGCGGCGGGCCCGGCGCCGGGCCTCGGCGACATGGGCGGCGACCAGGTCCACGCCGTCGATACGCAGACCGAAGCGGTCCGCCAGGCGGGCGGCCACGTCACCGACACCGCACCCGGCGTCCAGCACCCGCGCGCCGGGCGGCTGCGCGAGCCGCTCCCCCAGGAGGTCCTCCATGCGGCGCAGCGCCTTCGGCCAGTTCCAGGGGGAGTCGTGCTCGCGGTAGAAACCGAAATGCTTGGTGCCGTGCAGGAAGAGGCGATATCCGAGCCGTGATCCCGGCTGCCGGTAATAGCGGACGACTTCGCGTTCGTTGTTCACATCCGGCACCATGCCAGCGGGAACGGGACCCGCACATCGCTTCGGCGCCGGAAACCCTCTTCCGGGTTGTTTCCGCTTTCCGTCCGGCGCCCCCGCACGCTGTCAGCAGCCGCAGTCCCCGTCACCGACCGGTGCGGTGAGCGGGTCGGGCGCGTGCTGTTCGGGCCCCTGCGCCGTTTGCACCGCGTGTCCCTCGCGTATCCAGTACTCGATTCCGCCGAGCATCTCCTTGACCTGGTATCCCCGCTCGGCGAGGGCCGCCGCGGCGCGGGTGGCGCCGTCGCAGCCGGGGCCCCAGCAGTGGACGACGACGGGGACGGCCGGGTCCAGGAGCTTGGCGGCGTGCTGCGGGATGTCGGCCGTGGGCAGGTGCAGGGCGTCGGCGATGTGTCCCTGCTCCCAGGATTCGGTGCTGCGGACATCGACGAGGACGAAGCCGGGGTCGCCGCCGCCGGTGAGGGCGGCGTGCACGTCGGCGGCGTCGGTGTGGAAGGCGAGCCGGGCCGCGAAGTAGGCGGCGGCCTCGGCGGGAGCGGCGGGCGGTGTCCGGAGGACGGGGGAGACGGCGGACGGGGAGGCGGGGGAGACAATCGGTGTGGTCATGCGGATGAATCTATGGTCACGGTGCGGTGCCGAGAAGTAATGATCACCGGCAGAAGCCTTGATCCGCCGGGGATTCCACTGCTAAACACCTCACATGACCGACTATTCCCCCGACGCCACCGACTGGCGCATTCTCGACGTCCTCCAGCGCAACGGCCGCGCGGGGTACGCCGAGCTGGCCCGTGCCGTGAACATGTCCGCGAGCGCGGTCACCGAACGCGTCCGGCGCATGGAGGAGGCCGGGGTGATATCCGGGTACGCGGCGGTGATCGAGCCGGAGGCCATCGGGCTGGGGGTGCTCGCGTTCGTCCGGCTGCGCTACCCGAACGGCAACTACAAACCGTTCCACGACCTGCTGGACACCACGCCCGAGATCCTGGAGGCGCACCACGTCACGGGCGACGACTGCTTCGTGCTGAAGGTCGCCGCCCGCTCGATGAAGCACCTGGAGGAGGTGTCGGGACGGGTGGGGGCGCTGGGATCGGTGACGACCAGCGTCGTGTACTCCTCGCCGCTCCCCCGGCGCCCGATCAGCCACTGAGGGGCCGCGGCCCCCGTCTCAGTCCTGTACCCGGTGGCGTACGGACGATCCGGCCCGGTCCTTGACGACCTCCAGCTGGGCGGGGATGCGCTGCCGCAGGTCCGCGACATGGCTGACGATGCCGACGCTGCGGTCCCGCTCGCGCAGCGAGTCCAGGACGTCCAGCACCTCGTCCAGCGTCTGTTCGTCCAGGCTGCCGAAGCCCTCGTCGATGAAGAGGGTGTCCAGGCGGGTGCCGCCCGCCTCGTCGGTGACGACATCGGCGAGGCCGAGCGCCAGCGCGAGCGACGCGAAGAACGTCTCGCCGCCGGAGAGGCTGGCGGTGTCCCGCTCGTGGCCGGTCCAGGCGTCGACGACGTGCAGGCCCAGGCCGGATCGGCGGGCGCCGCCGGCGCGCTCGTCGGAGTGCACGAGCGTGTAGCGGCCGGAGGACATCCGGTGCAGACGCGCGCTGGCGGCCGCCGCGACCTGTTCGAGCCGGGCGGCGAGGACGTACGACTCCAGGCGCATCCGCCGTTCGTTCTCCGCCGACGTACCGGCGGCGAGCGCGGCGAGGCGGGCGACGCGCTCGTACTCGACGCGCAGCGGGGCCAGCCGCCGGGCGTCGGCGTGCGCCTGCGCGGCCAGCCGGTCCAGTTCGGCGCAGCGTTCCTCGGCGGCGGCGCAGGCGGCACCGGCGGCGCGCAGCCTGCGCCCTGCCGCGTCCAGCTCGGCACGGGCCCGGTCCGGTTCGGCGGGCGGGAGCGCTGCCGCCGCGATGCCCTCCGGGTCGGCCAACTCGGCTTCCACGGCGGCCGATTCGGCTTGGTAGCGGTCCAGGCGCTGTTGCAGGTCGCGCCAGTCGGCGTCGCTCAGCAGCGCGTCGGACGCGGCCTGCGGGGTGTCGAATCCGGCGCGGTAGGCGGCGTCGGACAGGTGGGCGTCGGCCTCCTTGAGCCGTTCGGCGCAGGCTTCGGCGGTACGGGCAGCGGCCGCGGCCTCGGCCAGCAGCGCGACCTGCCGCTCCAGGCGCCGGGCCCGATCCGCGACGGTCGCGCAGTCACCGCGCGCCTCGTTCAACTCGGCTTCGATGGAGGCGAGTTCGCGGTCCAGCGCTTCGCGGTGGGAGGTGCGGGCGGCGGCGCGGCGCTCGGCCTCCTGCTGCTCGGCGCGGCGGCGCTCGTACTCCCGCTCGGCGCGGGACAGCGCTTCCCGGGCGGCGTGCAGACCGGCGCCCGCGGCCCGTTCGCGCGCGTAGGATTCGTGCAACTCGTCGGCTGTACGCGCGAGTTCGGCGACCGGCGTGTCCCCGGCGGTCGCGGTCGCGGCGGCCAGTTCCTCCTTCAGGGTCTGGCGGGCGCGCTCCGCTTCCTGGCGTACGGTCTCGGTCCGCCGGTAGGCGTCCAGCGCGGCTTCCTCGGCCGTACGGTCCACGTGACCGGCTTCGGTACGCGCCGGGGCGGGGTGCTCGGTGGCCCCGCACACCGCGCACGCGGCGCCGTCCTCCAGCCCGGCGGCGAGTTCGGCGGCGATGCCGCGCAGCCGGCGGTCCTTGAGGTCGAGCCAGTGCTCATGGGCCGCCGCCGCGCGTTCCCGGGTGCGCAGCGCCTCCTCGTCGGCGGCCCGCACCTCGTCCGCGAGCCGGTCGCGGCGCCGCGCGGCGTCCAGGCGCTGGCGGGCCGGGTCGAGCTGCGCGTGGAGCTGTTCGGCGCGGGCGGCGGCCTCCTGCGCGGCCTCGATGCGCCGCTGGTGTTCCTGGTGGGCCGGTTCCCAGTCCGCGAGCCAGGCGGTGGCGTCGAGCAGCGTCTGCTCGTCGGCGCGCGCTTCCCGTTCGATTCCGGCGCGCTCCCGGCGGATCTCGGCGGCGCGTCCCTCCGCCCGGCGGGCCGCCGTCAGCGAACCGAGGTCCTGCCGCAGCTCGCGCTCCAGCGCGGCGAGCCGTTCGCCGTCCGCGCCGGCGAGGTCCGGCGGCAGCTGGGAGCGGGCGCTCCGCTCGGCGGCCTGCGCCGTCCCGTGCTCGCGCCAGGCAGCGTCCCGCAGGGCCAGCGCCGGGGCGACCTCGGAGGCCGCGCGGGCGCGCGCCAGCCGCTCCCGGGCGCGGTCCCGTTCGCCGGCGCGCGCCGCCAGTTCGCCGGCGCGCCGCCGCGCCTCGGCGTACCGGCGCTGGAGGCGGTCCCGTTCGCGCTCCTCGTCCGCCCGCGCGCGGGCCGCGGCCTCCGCGGTCTCGGCGGAGCGTACGGCGAGCCGGGCGATCGCGTACCGCTCCCGCGCGGTGGAGCGGGCCACGGCCGCCCGTACCAGTACGGCTTCGGCGAAGCCGGGATCACCGGGGCCCGGCGCCTCGGCGGCGGCCTTCGCGTCGGCTTCGCGTCCGTACTGCCCCGGTACGACCGCGGTCGCGGTGGCCGTCGTCCCGCCGCGCGCCGCGCCCGTACCGGCACGCTGCGCCGTACGGCCCGTACCGCTCCGGCGGCCGGACCCGGCAGCTTCGGGGGCACGCCCCGGCACCGGATCTTCGAGATCGGCCGACTCTCCCGCCGCCTGGTCCATCCGGTGGGCGAGCGCCAGCAGCCGGTCGTCACCGGCGGCGACCCGGTCGGCGGCGGCCTTGCGGCGGGTGGCGAGCTGTTCTTCGAGCGCGGCGAACCGGCGGGTGTCGAAGAGCCGGCCGAGCAGCCGGGCACGGGCCTCGGCGTCGGCCCGCAGAAAACGCGCGAAGTCCCCCTGCGGCAGCAGGACGACCTGGCAGAACTGCTCCTTGCTCATGCCGAGGAGCTGACCGATCTCCTCGCCGATCTCCTGGTGGGAGCGGCTCAGCGCCTTCCAGTGCCCGGCGCCGCCCTCCCGCCCGTCGCCGTCCGTCACGTACTCGCGCAGCCGGCTCTGCGCCTTCTCGCGGGTCGTGCCGGTCCCCCGCTTCTTCGGGCGGGGCTGCTCCGGCAGCCGGGTGACCTCCAACCGCCGCCCGCCCACGGTCAGTTCGAGGACCACCTCGGTGGGCGTCAGCGGGTCGGCGAGGTCGCTGCGCAGCGCCTGGCCGCTCTGCCGGGTGCCCGGCACGGACCCGTACAGCGCGAAGCAGACGGCGTCCAGGATGGAGGTCTTGCCCGCGCCGGTCGGTCCGTGCAGCAGGAAGAGACCGGCCCGCGCGAGCCGGTCGAAGTCGATGGTCTGGGTCCGGCCGAACGGGCCGAAGGCCGTGACCGACAGCCGGTGCAGCCTCACCGCGCCACCTCCCGCAGCACGTCGTCGACGCGCACCTCGTCCAGGGCCGAGCGCAGGACGGCCCGCTCCTCGTCGTCCACGGCGCGGCCGGCCCGTACGTGCTCCACGAAGTCCTCGGCGATCTCCTGGTCGCTGCGCCCGCGCAGCCGCTGCGCGTACGAGGCCAGGGAGCGGGCGGGGCCCTCCTCCGGCTCGAAGGCGAGGCTGAGGATGTGCGGGAACCGCCCGGCGAGCCGGGCCATCGGCTCGTGCGGGCGCGCGGCGTCGGTCAGCGTCGCCTCCACCCACGCCTCCTCGTGCCGGGCCAGCGCCGGGTCCTCCAGGAGGTCGGCGAGCCTGCCGCGGACACGGGCCAGCGGCCGGGGCACCGGGCAGTCCAGGCGCTCGGCCCGTACGGCGCCCGCGGCGTCCAGCTCCACGAGCCACATGGACTTGCGGTGGTGCTCCTCGGAGAAGGAGTAGGCGAGCGGCGAGCCGGAGTAGCGGACCCGGTCGGTGATCGTCTGGCAGCCGTGCAGATGCCCGAGGGCCGCGTAGTCCACGCCGTCGAAGACCGCGGCGGGTACGGACTCCACGCCGCCGACCGTGATGTCGCGCTCGCTGTCGCTGGGGGCGCCGCCGGTGACGAAGGCGTGCGCGAGCACCACCGAGCGGGTGCCCGCCGGGCGTCCGGCGAGGTCGTCGCGCACCCGGTCCATGGCCGCGCCCAGCACCTGCGCGTGGTCCGCCCGCCGGGCGCCGAACTCCTCCTTGACCAGGGCCGGTTCCAGGTACGGCAGGCCGTACAGGGCGACCTCGCCGTGCGCGTCGCGCAGCACGACCGGGTCGGCGCAGGCCGCCGGGTCGGTCCGCAGGTGGATGCCGGCCTGCCGCATCAGTCCGGAGCCGACGCCGAGCCGGCGGGCCGAGTCGTGGTTGCCGGAGATCATGACGGTGGGCACGCCCAGGCCGGCGAGGCGGTGCAGCGCGTCGTCGAACAGCTCCACGGCGGCGAGCGGCGGTACGGCGCGGTCGTAGACGTCGCCCGCGACGAGCACCGCGTCGACGTCCTCCGTACGGACCGTCTCGACCAGGTGGTCGAGGAAGGCACGCTGGGCGCCGAGGAGGTTCACGCGGTGGAACGAGCGGCCGAGGTGCCAGTCGGAGGTGTGCAGAAATCTCAAGAGACCGCCTCGACCCGCACCGCTGCTACTCCTCCGCTCCCGTGGCCCGCACCTGGCCCGTACGTCGCCGCCGCCCGGTCCTGCCGGCCGCCGGCCCCGCCGGCGCCGCCGGACACCGCGTTTCCCACCCGCCTCAGTCTGCCACCCGCACCACGGGCCGGACGACCTCACCCCACGACGGCATCCGCGACCGCCTGTGATGCGGCTCACTTTCAGGGGCGCGGCCGAACATGCAGAAGCCGAGGGCGCCGGATCATCACCCGGCGCCCTCGGCGGACTCCCGCGTCAGCCCCTCACCCCTCAGGACTGCGTGGCACCCTGCTGCCCTTGCTGCGCCTGTTGTGCCGCTTTAGCTGCCTTGTCCGTGATGTCCACGGTGTCCTTGGCGGGCGGCGCGGTGACGTTCACGTCCGTACCGAAGTCGCTGAACTTCAGCGTGGTGGTGACGGCGGCCCGTGCGCCGCTGTTGCCCTGCTGGCCGGTCCTGGGCCTGACCTCGAACTTCTCCTGGCGGACCCGGCCCTGCCCGTCCAGCCACACGTCGAGCGGCAGCCGGTCGCCGAGCTGGGCCCGGAGCTGCTTCGCCTGCCGCGCGTTGTCCTTGGCCAGCTGCGTCACATCGACGGACACCTTGTAGTGGGTGGTGGCCGTGCCGTCGACGGTCTCGGTGCCGACCTTCTTGACGTCCTTGTCGCTGACGCCCTTCATGTAGCCGAAGGAGGAGGTCGGGTCCTCGTACTGCGAGCTGCTGCCGGTCTGCCGCAGCAGCTTCTTCACGTCCACCTTCAGCCACGACTTGCCCTGCGGCAGCTGCTCGCGCTGCGCGGCGGGCGGCTGCTGGTAGAGGATGCCCTCCACCATCCGCTGGTGTATCCGCTGGTTGCCGGTCAGCAGCACCAGCTCACTGCTGCCCTTGGCCAGGTCCACCACACCCGACCCGCGGACCTCGGCGTTCGTCCCGCCGCTCTGCGCCTTGGTGACCAGCGTCATCTTGGCGGTCCCGGCGCTCGTGGTCTTCTGGTGCGCGGCCCGTACCGCCTGCGGGCCGTCCGCCGCCCCGCCCGGCGCGGCCGGGGACCCGGACTGCTGGTCCGAGGGCTTGCCCGATGCCTTGCCGTCCGCGCCACCGCAGCCGGCGACGGCGGCCAGGGACAGCGTCCCGGCTGCCGCCACGGCTAAGAGACGCGGACGTGTGCTCGCTGTTCTCACTGTGACCTCCTGGTCGGAAAACCCGTGCGGGCCGACGCTCCCCCGCGCGTCATGGGGCTGCGAGTGCCCCGCGGTACGGGGATGAATCACGGGAGCCGGTCCGGCGGGAAGCGCGGCGGGCCATACGACACCCCGCAGGTTGCGTGGCCGTACGCTCGAACACGAGGTTGCCGAGAATGAGTTCGCCGATATCCCGACGGCGTTTCCCGGCCGTTCACCCCCATAATTCAGCCAGCGCCCCGTATGGCCGGAACACCGTCGAACACGCCTTCCGCAATTGACGGCACCACATGCCACGGGCAGCCTTGCGGGCACCGAAACAGCGACGAGATGGGGACGCGAGTGACCGCCAACGGTAATGGCAAGTCCGCCGACGAACCGTACGTCATCACCGGCCGGGGGAAGGACGCCGCCCCCGCGAACGCCTTCTCCCTGTTCGCCGATATCAACTACAACGTGGGAGGGCCGCGCACCAAAATCCTCGTCATCCCGGTCAACGGCACGGCCAACAACTTCAGCGACTACGGATTCGACCAGAGCGACGACGGGGTGAGCAGCGTCGTCAACAACACCGACCGGGACAACATCCTTTTCACGCGGACCAACCAGGGCGGCTCGCAGCTGCCGGTGTCCGCCAACTCCTCGGTCGGCGACCTGACGCGCATCCCGCTGTCCGGCAGTTCCACCGGCACCTGGAACGACCAGGCCCAGTCCGCGCTCGCCTTCAACAAGCCGGTGCCGCTGCCGGTGTTCACCGCTCCCCGGCCCAGCGCCCAGACCGAGGACCGCCGGCAGGCCGTCCAGGGCAAGGCGGCCCCCGACGTCCAGCAGGTGCTGCTGTACGAGGGCGCGAAGCCGCTGGGCACCTGCCCGGTCAAGGACAGCGCGTGGGAGTACACCCCGGACACCGACTGGCCGCTCGGCCAGCACGACCTCTCCGCCATCGCCGTGCGCGACGACGTGCAGTCCGGCAAGGCACCGTTACGTTTCTACGTCACCCTGCCGACGCCCGTGGTGGACATCAGGTCCCCGCAGGAGGGCGCCGAGGTGGACAGCGGCGTCACCGTCGACGGCGTCGCGTTCAACGCCGACACGGTGCGGCTCACCGAGGGCGGCAGTCCGCTCGGCAGCGTCAAGGTGACCACCAACCTCTGGAGCTTCGGCCGCGAGGGCGGCTGGCCGCCCGGAAAGCACAGTGTGACGGCGACCGCCGTCAGCGGCAGCCAGGAGTCGGAGCCGGACACCGTCGACTTCACGGCGGCCAACAAGAATCTGAAGGTCGAGTTCACCTTCAACTCTTCCTGGCAGGACTGGCAGACCCACAAGTACATCTACTCCTACGACGTCACCCTGTACGCCGGGGAGACCGATGTGAAGCACTGGAACGTCGGATTCGGCCAGCTCCCGGACGGTTCGGTGCTGGCCCCGGAATTCGAGGCGAGTTTCTGGGGGCTCATCATCAGTGACGGCTCGGACGGAAATGTCGTCCTCGGTTCGCCTCCGGAGGGCGTGCACATCGTCCCGGCGAAGGGACATCTGACCATTCGCGTCCTGGTGCTCATTCCGACGCAGGAAGACGCGTACAAGAAACTGTACGGCCTTTTCGCGAAGTCACTGACGGAATAGCCGCGGCTCCGCACGGACGCGACCGCGGGGTTCCGGACCGGGTGGTCCGGGGCCCCGCGGTCCGCTGCCGCACGACCGCCGATCCGCTAATCCGCGGTCTTCGGGTGCTTTTCACCGTCCGCGGAGTCGCGCCTCCCGGAGCCGTCCGGTGCGGCGGTCGCGTACTGGGCCGCCTGGATCTCGTAGAGGGACCGGTAGTGGCCGCCGGCGAGGGCCATGAGCTGGGTGTGGGTGCCCTGCTCGATGAGGCGGCCGGCGTCGAGGACGTAGATGAGGTCGGCGCTCGCGGTGGCCGCGAGCCGGTGGGTGATCAGCAGGACGGTGGTGCCCCCGCCCGTCAGGGCGCGCAGGGCACGGAACGTCTCGATCTCGGCCCGGGGATCGAGCGCGGACGTCGGCTCGTCCACGACCAGCAGCGCAGCTTCGCGGTAGCGGGCGCGGGCGCCGCCGAGGCGCTGCCACTGCCCGCCGGAGAGCTGGGTGCCGCGTTCGAAGCCCTTGACGACCAGACTGTCCCAGCCGTGCGGCAGCGCGGTGATCATGTCCGTGGCGTCCGCGCCGTCCGCGGCCCGCTCGACGCGCCACTGGTCGAGCCGCTGGTCGCTGCGGCCGATGTGGACGTTGGCGCGGGCGGTCATCGGCCAGTGCGGGAAGTCCTGGGCCAGCAGCGCCACTTGGCCGAAGACGGCCTCGCGGTCGGCGTCGCGGGTGTCGGTGCCGTTCCACAGCAGCCGCCCGTCGCTGGGCAGGTACAGGCCGGCGACGAGCTTGGCCAGCGTGGACTTGCCCGAGCCGTTGGCCCCGACCAGCGCCACGACCGTGCCGCGCGGGATGGTCAGATCCACCTTGTCCAGGGCGGCCGAGGCGGCGCCGGGGTAGGTGAAGGAGACCGTCTCCAGGCGGACCTCCTCCAGCGGCCCGGACAGCGCGTCCCCGCTGTCGGGGATGGCGTGCCGCTCGGCGAGGGTGCAGGCGTCCTCCCAGTCCTTGAGGTACATGGCCTCCTCGTAGAGCCGGTTGAACTGCATGACCAGCGCGAGCAGGCCGGCGCTGGAGGTCCGTACGGCGATCACGGCGGTGCCCGCCACGGCCAGCGGCATGCCGCCGCCGGTCAGCAGCAGCCACAGCACGCCGTAGGCGCCCAGCGCCGCCAGGCCCGAGCCCGCCGAGGCGACGGTCTGGGTGGCGGCCTCGGCGCGGGCGAGCCGCTGCTGCTCGCGCTCCATCGTGCGGGACATGTCCGCGTACGCGTCCACCAGCAGGCGCCCGGCGCCGTGCACCCGGATCTCGGCGGCGCACGCCTGGTCGGTGAGCTTCTGGGTGATGACGGAGATGGCGCGGCGGTGCTCGATCCAGGTGTGCCGCGAGTCGTACTGGCGGCGGGCCGAGAGCACGGCGCTCCACCCCTTCGGCGCGGCGACCAGGAACAGCATCAGGACCAGCAGCGGGTGCAGCAGGAGCAGCACCCCGGCGGCGGCGATCAGGCCGATCAGCGCGTTGAGGACGAGCACGGAGGAGCCGAGCATCATCCGGATCGAGTCGGTGCCGAACCGGCCGGCGTCCAGGGCCCGGTGCACCTTCTGGTCCTCCAGGGCGGCGAGTTCGACGCGGATGACGCCCTGGTAGAAGCGGGCCGTGCAGACACGCTCGATCTTCGGTTCCAGCTGCCCGGACGCCGCGGTGGACACCGCCGACAGCAGTGACGAGAGCACCGCGACGACGGCCACGGCCGCCAGGGCGGGCAGCGCCTGGCGCAGCCGCGCGGGCGTGGGCCCGGCCGCGAACAGCGCGACGAGCACCTGGTTGGTGGCCACCAGCGTGAAGGCGCGCAGCACGCCCTGGCCCACCTCGGCACCGAGCAGCGCCAGCAGCGCGCAGCGGTCCTCGCGCCAGGCGGCCCTGGCCACGGTGCCCATCATGGCGGGAAACTGCCGGGCCATCGCCCACAGCCCCATCCGCAGCAGCGGCATCTCGTGCCGTGTGAACGACAGGTCGTAGCGCAGGGCGCCGCCGAACAGCACCCGTTCGCTCTCGGACACCGGCAGCCCGGCGCGGGTCCTGACGCGGCGGCTCTTCATCGTCCCTCCGGGCGTGCGGCGGGTGCTGTACGGGTACGGGCGACCCGGACGGCACATGCGGACGGGCGGACCCGGGCGGGGTCCGGCCCGGTCGTCGCCGTCGCGGCATCCTTCATGGCTGCTCCTCCGGCTTCGGTCGTCGTGCCTGCTGCTTGCCCCGTCCGGCACGCCCCGGCACGCCCGCCCGCCGACCCGGCGGCCCCCTGCGCCGACCGGGCCGCACCACCCCCACCGGCCCGCGCCATGCCGGGTAATACGATTTCCAGCCACAACCGATCGTCACCGAAGTCTTACGGGGGTCTCTTTCACGTGTTCGGAATCGTCCGGCCCTGCACCCACCGCCTGTCCCAGGGGCTCAAGGCGGAGTGGATGGCCCACCTGTGCGGGCTGTGCCTCGCCCTGCGCGCCGATCACGGGCAGTTCGCCCGGGTGGTCACCAATTACGACGGGCTGATCGTGTCCGTCCTGACCGACGCCCAGACCGGCCGGGTGGCGGACCGGCGCCGGACCGCCGGGCCCTGCCCGCTGCGCGGCATGCGCACCGCCTCGGTGGCCAAGGGTGAGGGCGCCCGGCTGGCCGCTTCGGTCTCGCTCGTGCTCGCCTCGGCGAAGATCCGCGACCATGTCGCCGACCGGAACGGGCTGCTGCGCCGCCGCCCCGTGGCCGCCGCCGCACGCAAGGTCGCGGCCGGCTGGGACCGGGCCGGTGCGCGCACCGGCGCCACGCTGGGCTTCGACACGTCCGTCCTCGTCGACGCGGTCGACCGGCAGGTGGGCATCGAGGAACTGGCGGGCCCCGGCACGCCGTTGACGGTCATCACCGAGCCGACCGAGACGGCGACCGCGGCGGCCTTCGCACACACCGCCGCGCTCGCCGGGCGGCCCGGCAACGCGGCGCCGCTCGCCGAGGCGGGCCGGCTCTTCGGGCGGCTGGCCCACCTGCTGGACGCGGTGGAGGACCGTACAGCGGACGCCGCCGAGGGCGCCTGGAACCCGATCACCGCCACCGGCGCCTCCCTCGCGCAGGCCCGCCGGCTGTGCGACGACGCGCTGCACGGCATTCGCCTCGCGCTGCGCGACGTGGAATTCGCGGACTCCAAGCTGGTCCACGTCCTGCTGGTGCACGAGCTGCGGCGGTCGGTGGACCGGGCCTTCGGTACGGGGGCCTGCGCGCATCAGGGGCACGGGAACCCGTACGGCAACGGGTACGGGCCGGTCCAGCCCGGTCAGCCCGCACCCGGCTACGGGCAGGTGCCGGCCGGCGCCCCGTACGCCCACGGTCCGCAGCATCTGAACGGCCCGCAGAATCCGTACGCGACGGGCGGGCCGGTGCCGCCCGGGGGCGGCTCGGGTGCGGGATACGGCGGCGGGCCGGGCGGTTCCGGGGGTTCCGGGGGCCAGGGCGGCGGTTTCGGGGGCGGCGGGATGCCGAACTTCACTCCCCAGCCGCCGAAGAAGCCCCGGGGCCTGCTGGCCGGCTGCGTGGTCGCCGTCGGTCTGTGCTGCACGTGCAAGGTCTGCTGCGCTTCGGAGTACGAAGGAGCGTGGTCGCGCAAGAAGCGCGAGGGCTGGTGCCAGGAGTGCTGCGACAGCTGTGACTGCTGCCCGGACTCCT
Source organism: Streptomyces sp. NRRL F-5755 (assembly GCF_001279365.1). Lineage (NCBI taxonomy): Bacteria > Bacillati > Actinomycetota > Actinomycetes > Kitasatosporales > Streptomycetaceae > Streptomyces > Streptomyces sp. NRRL F-5755. Next base: position 27,475 of record NZ_LGCW01000280.1, read on the forward strand.
GCTGCTGCGACGGCTGCGACTGCTGCTGTGACGGGGGCTGCTGCGACTGCTGATCGCGTAAGTACCACCGGCTGCTCATCTCGCCCGCCTCCGTTGCGTCGCTACGGGTCCGTAGCGACGCAACGGAGGCGGGCGTACGTGCCGACGCGACCGGACAAGAACCGGTCACCTACGAGGACCGGCCAGATATCCGGACATCCGGCCGGAAGATCCTCGACACATGCGCCTCCCTGGCCCTTTCCTTGCGCCAACGGCCCGTCCATCCCGTAATGGAGGCAGCTTCCGTGACGCGTACAAGGCAACTCCGCCGGGACGGCCGGACACCGTCCGGCTCCCCCGCCCCGGACGATCACGACTTCCTGCGCACACTGGGCTACACCCCGGTGCTGAAACGGCGGATGGGCCCCTTCGCGAACTTCGCCAGCTCCTTCTCCGTGATCTCCGTCCTGTCCGGCTGCCTGACGCTGTACGGATTCGGGCTGTCCACGGGCGGCCCCGCCGTCATGATGTGGGGCTGGATCGGCGTCGGCATCATGGTGATGTTCGTCGGCGCCGGCCTGGCCGAGGTCACCAGCGCCTACCCGACCTCCGGCGCCCTGTACTTCATGGCCGACCGGCTCGGCGGCAAGCGCTGGGGCTGGTACACCGGCTGGCTGAACCTCCTCGGCCTGCTCGGCGCGATCGCCGGCATCGACTACGGATGCGCCCTGTTCATGGGCGCGTTCGCCGGCCTCCAGTGGGGCTTCGAGCCCACCCCCGGCTCCCTCATGGTCATCTACGTCTGCGTCCTCGCCCTGCACGCGGCCCTCAACCTCTTCGGGGTACGCCTGGTCGGCATCCTGAACTCGGTCTCGGTGTGGTGGCACCTGGCCGGAGTCGCCCTGATCGTGGGCGTACTGTGGCTGGTTCCGTCCCACCATCAGCCGGTCTCCTTCGTGTTCACCACGTTCGTCAATGAAACCGGCTGGCACAGCACGCTGTACGTGGCGCTGATCGGCCTGCTGCTGGCGCAGTACACCTTCAGCGGGTACGACGCCTCGGCGCACCTGAGCGAGGAGACCACCGGGGCCCAGGTGAACGCGGCCCGCGGCATCGTCCGCGCCATCCGCTGGTCCTGGGTCGCCGGTTTCGTCCTGCTGGCCGGGCTCACCTTCGCCATCCAGGACTACGCGGGCGTACGGAACACGCCGACCGGGGTGCCGCCCGCGCAGATCTTCCTGGACGCGCTGGGCGTCAGCGGGGCGAAGGCGCTGCTGCTGGTGGTGATCGTCGCGCAGCTGTTCTGCGGCAACGCGGAGGTGGCGGCCACCTCGCGGATGGTGTTCGCGTTCTCCCGCGACGGCGCGCTGCCCGGCTCCGCCTGGTGGCGCCATGTGTCGCCGCGTACGGGCACGCCGACCCGCGCCGTCCTCCTGTCCGTCGCCGTCGCCCTCGTCCTCGCCCTGCCCTCCCTCTATTCCTCGGCGGCGTATGCGGCCGTGACCTCCATCAACGTCATCGGCATCACCCCGGCCTACGCGATCCCCATCTATCTGCGCCTGCGCCACCGCGACAGCTTCCGCCCCGGCCCCTGGAACCTGGGCCGCTGGGGCGTCCCGGTCGGCTGGGTGGCCGTCGTCTGGGTGGCCTTCGTGACCGTCCTCTTCTGCCTCCCGCAGTCCGCTCCCATTTCCCTCGCCACCTTCAACTACGCGCCTGTGGCCCTGCTCCTCGTCCTGTCCCTGGCCACCGCCTGGTGGGCCGTATCGGGCCGCCGCACGTACGAACTCCCGCCCGCCGCCACCGAACCCCCGACCCCGCGGCACGACGCGAACCGGACCGCCCCCTGACCGTTCCGCCACCTCTGGTACGGGCCGTCGCACCCGGGTAGTCAGGGGGACATGGCCAACACACAGCAGACGAACCGGATCCCCCTCCCCATGCCGCCGCTGCGGACGGTGCCATTGGACGGGAGGGGCCCGGAGGACGTGGTGGTGGACGCGGTCGGGCGGGTGCTGACCGGGGTGGAGGACGGGAGGGTGCTGCGGCTGGACCTCTTCCCGAAGGGACCGCAGGGCGTGGTGGCCGGTGTGCCGCGGGCCGAGGTGATCGCCCGCACGGGCGGCCGGCCGCTCGGGCTGGAACCGCTGCCCGACGGCGGTGTCCTGGTGTGCGACGCGCGCCGGGGCCTGCTGCGCGTCGACCCGTCCGACGGTACGGTACGGACGCTCGCCGACACCGTCGACGGCGCCCCGCTGCGCTTCTGCAGCAACGCCACGGCGGCCGCCGACGGCACGGTCTACTTCAGCGTCTCCAGCCGCCACTACCCGCTGGAGGACTGGCTCGGCGACATCCTGGAGCATTCCGGCACGGGGCAGCTGGTCCGGCTGCGCCCCGGCGGCAGGCCCGAAGTCGTCCTGGACGGGCTCCAGTTCGCCAACGGCGTCGCGCTGGCGCCGGACGAGTCCTTCGTGACGGTGGCGGAGACCGGTTCGCGCCGGCTGACCAGGCTCTGGCTCACCGGACCGCGGGCAGGACAGCGCGACGTACTCGCCGACGATCTCCCCGGCTACCCCGACAACATGTCGCGCGGGTCCGGCGGCCTGTTCTGGGTGGCGCTGGCCGGACCGCGCTCCGCGAGCCTGGAGCGGCTGCACCGCGGCAAACCGGCGCTGCGCCAGGCCGTGGGGAGCGTGGCCCGGCACGTCCGCCCGAAGCCGGGTCCGCTCACCGGTGTCCTGGCGCTCGACGCCTCCGGCCGCATCGTCCACGACCTGCGCCGCCGCAGCCCCGACTACCGCATGGTCACCAGCGTCCACGAGCACGACGGCCATCTGGTCCTCGGCAGCCTCCACGAACGCGCCCTGGCCGTGTGCGCATTCCCTTCCGCATCACGCGGTTGAATCCCGCCCACCAGGGAACCCGGGACACCCAGGCTCCATGTGCGGTCCCGTACACCAGGGCGCCGCACCGGCCGATCATCAGAGCCCGCCGCGCCTTTGGCGCCGGGCCGGCCGGTGTGCCGCCCCGCCGCGCGGATCCGGCCCGGTGCGCGCCGCCGCGGAGCCTGCGGAATCCGACAGCAATCTCCTGGCGACTCGGCGAGGGAAAGCAGACATGGAGTGGTGGGAACAAGCGGCGTGCCTGGACGAGGACCCGGAACTCTTCTTCCCCGTAGGAGTAACAGGCCCCGCCGCCCAGCAACAAGCGGACGCCAAGGCGGTATGCCGACAATGCCCGGTGACCGCCGAGTGCCTGGAATGGGCACTGGAGATCGGCCAGAACTACGGCATCTGGGGTGGTATGGACGAGGAGGAGCGTCGGAAGCTCTCTGGCCTGCGAAAACGCAGGGCAGCCTGAGGGGCGACGAAGCTGTGGGACTTCTCTGGGACTTTGCGCACCGGCCGAGACCAGCTGACTCCCCCCGGGCCAAGGCCGGACTCGGTGCGCCCCAATCCGATCTACGTGAAGACCGCATCGATGGCGGCGGTGCCGTGCGCCGGCGCGGGGCAAGAAGTGGGAGTACGTCCGCAGCGTGAAGCCGGGATCCGAGTGCCCGAGCCACCGCGCCAGGGACACAACGGACTCGCCGGCCTCAAGTTCCTCGGAGGCGTAGAAGTGGCGCAAGGCATGAGAGCCGTGCTCCCTGGACGGCTCCCACACACGAGAACGCCCTGAGCGGCCCTCTTGCAGCGGATCGATCACACCTGCTCTGGCCAAGGCCGGCTTCCACACGTCCGGGTTGACGTCCCTGACCTTGCGGCCCTTGGGAAGCGCGAAGCACAGGCTGGAGCCCACGCGCTTTACCTGACGCCGGACATGGACGGCCTCCTTGGCGAAGCCGATGTCCTCCAGACTCAGCCGCTCAGGCGGCCATGCCCCGACCCTGCCTGGTGCGGCCGCCGGCGGGCCGACCGTGCCGGAGCGGCACGGGTTGTGTACGAGGCGACGGTCCTCGACGGCGTTTTGAAGGATGCCGGAGAGCGACGCCCAGACCCCTATGTGGTTCAGCGGCTGAGGACCGAGATGAGGGAGGGCGTGAAGGCGCACTCGCTGCTCGACACGTTCGAGAGTGGATGGGTCCCCGCTCTGCGTAGGCCACCAGTGGCTGCCGATGTAATCCTTAAGGGAAATGGCGCCGTCTCGCGGGTCAACAAACTCGCCACGCCCGGCGTCCGTCTGTGATTGGGCAAGTCACGTTTCAGCGTCCTGAAGCGCGTCGAACGAGCGGTCCTTAACACCGGGTATGCGATGGATGCAGTGCCGTCGAAGTGGGCAACCGGCGCGGCAGCGCGTGACCTCCTCGCGCAGAACCCGTTCGCGGTCGCTCCGGCGATCAAGCGGACGCGCGGGTTCGTCATACCGGCCGACGAGGGGTCGGTTCGGGGTGGCCGCTTCCGTGTCCTGTCCGCCGCCGCTGCGGCCGTAGCAGCCGCCCCGCGCCGGTCATGCGGAGCGCAGCTGCTGTTGACCGGGGCGGAACTCGTCACCCACGCCCATGTGGCCACCGGGCTGACCCGGGCCCGGAACCGGGAGGTCGAGCACGGCCGGATCGAGCCCGGCAACACCCGGAGGCCGCGGCCCGACTTCTGTGGGGCCTCTTGGCGCCATGCCGTCAGGAAGTGACGTCGGTGCCTCAACCGAGCCCCTTCAAGAACCGTCGTTGGTCGTTCAGGAAACCGGCGGCGAAGAGGGAGCGGGGGGAGAAGAGCGCGGTGAGCGTGGTCTTGACGTCGGATTGCTCGATGGACTGTTTGAGCAGTGAATGGGTCGCGTCCGGGTAGCGCTCGACGGTCAGCGCGTCGCCCCCGTCCAGCAGTCTGCGGTAGGTGCGTTCCGTGTCGGCGGTGTCCACGTTGAGGTCGTGGCCGGCGAGGGTCAGCAGGACCGGTACGCCGCGCAGGGCGCGGAGGTCCCGGGTGGCGTCCGCGGTGTAGTTCTTGGAGATGAAGCCCCAGCGTCCGGCGGTCATGCCGTCGGTGTCGCCGTGCAGGGCCGCGGCGTACTCGCCGAAGGTCGCGTGGCGTTCCAGCAGCCGGCGGATGGCGTCGCTTCTGGCGATCCGGGCTTCGATGCGGGCCGGCGAGGCGCCTTCGGCGCGTAGCTCGGCGAGGAGGTTGTAGCGGCCCTGCCGCAGCCAGTTGACGGCGGGGGAGACGGCGATGACAAAGCTCACCGGTGTTTTGGCGGCGACCTTCGGCAGGACCCAGCCCGCCTGGCTGGCGCCCCAGAGCCCGATCCGGTCACCGTCGATGTCGGGGCGGGTGCGTGCCCAGGCGATGGCGGCGGCCGTTTCGTCGGCCCGGTCGTCCATGGACTGGTCGAGCCAGTTGCCGGGAGCCCCGGCGACGCCCGGTTTGTCCCAGGACAGGGAGGCGTAGCCGGCCTTGGCGTTCGCTTCCCACAGGGGCCGGTAGCCGTCGTCGTGGGTGGCGTCGATGGGCCCGTCGCCGTGGACGTGGACCACCAGGCCGTGGCGGTCGCGTCCGTCCTTCGGGGTGGCCAGTACGCCGTTGAGGGTGTGGCCGCCGTAGCGGATCGAGACCCGCTGTTCGTGCATCTCGTAGCTGTGCTGCCACAGCGCCACGCCGACCAGGCCGGCGGTCACGACCAGGATCGTGACGAGGGCCCAGGCGGTGGTGCGCAGCAGGCGTCTTCGGGGCTTGGTGTCTGGGTGCATGGGATCCGGCCGCTTCCGTTCGGGGTCGCACAGCGACATGGAAACTATCATTGCTCATACGGCCGTATCGCAAGTGATAGTTTTTGTCGGAGGGCAACACCGAGAAGGGGGCGGGGATGGAACCGGACACGACGGGCACCGGCGCGGGGCGGGTGACGCTCCGGCGGGGGCTTCCGGCCGGCGCCGAGCAGCAGGCCGCCGAGCTGTACTGGGGCGCCTTCGGCCGCAAACTCGGCCCCGCCCTGAACCCGCCGGACCAGGCGGTGGCCTTCCTCGCCGCCCACCTGAACGCCGATCGCGCGGTCTGCGCGCTTCTGGACCAACGGGTCGTCGGCCTCGCCGGCTACCAGGTCGACGGCCGGGCCCTCACCGGGGGATCGGCCGCCGCCGTGCTACGCGCCTACGGACACCTGCGAGGGCTGCACCGGCTCCTGCTCCTCGCCCTGTTCGAACGCCGCCCGGCCCCGGGGCAACTCGTCATGGACGGCATCGCCGTGCACACGGACCTGCGGGGCCACGGCATCGGAAGCCTGCTCATCGAGGAAGTGGCCGCCGTCGCGGCCGAGCGGCGCTGCCGGGAGATCAGACTGGACGTCATCGACACCAACCCGCGCGCCGAGGCCCTCTACCGGCGGCGCGGCTTCACGGCCGTACGGACCCGGCCCACGCCCTGCCTGCGCGGGCTGCTGGGATTCGGCGCGGTGACCACCATGTGCCGCCCCGTCGGGACGACGCAGCCGTAAGGCCGGTGCACACCATGAGTGATCACGTCGAGATCCCCACCCGCATGCTCGTCCACGCCCTGATCCGCGAGGACGGCACGGTCGACGCCGGCGAGCTCTACACCGTGGCCGCCGCCCTCGGCATGAGCGACCAGCAGGTACGGCTGTGCATCAAACGCCTCGTGGCCGAGGGCCGGTTCACCCACGAAGGCCGCGGCCGCAGAGCAGTGCTGCACGCCACCGAGGACACCAGGCACGCCCTGGCCCCCAACGCGGACTTCCTGCGGCACGCGTTCCGCCAGGACGCCGGACTCGCCCCCTGGGACGGCGTCTGGCACCTGGCCGCCTTCGCGGTGCCCGAAGCGGCACGCACGGCCCGCGACGCCCTGCGCGAGACCCTCGTCCACCTCGGCGGCGCCCCGCTCCAGGGCGGACTGTACGTCTGCGCCAACGCCTGGGAACCGTACGTCGAGGACGCCGCCCACCGCCTCGGCGCCCACGACGCGCTCACCCTCCTGACCACGACGGACCTGCGCAGCGGCGGCACCGAAGACCCCACCGGACTCGCCCGCCGCCTGTGGCCGCTGGCGGAGATCGCCGACCGCTACCACCGCCTCGGCCGCCTCGCCCGGTCCCGCCTCGCCCGGCTCACCGACGACACCGGCCTCTGCCCGTCCGCGCTGGTGACCATCGCGGTCGAGCTGGCCGCCGAACTCACCCGCGCCATGGAGCCCGACCCACTGCTGCCGCCCCAGCTCCTGCCCCACCCCTGGCCCGGCACTCAGGCCCGGGAACTGGTCGCCCGGTGCTGGGCGGCGCTGCACGAACGCGACCACGGCCGGACCCGCCCCGTCCTCTTCCGCCTCTACGCCGACATCACCCGGGAAGCAGCCGACCGGGCCACACCGTGAAGCACCACCGGGCGCGGCGCCGGCTTGGCCCGCCGGCTGCCCGCTACGAGGACGAGAGCGCCCGAAGCCGGTTCGTGCCGTCGGATTCTCTTCCGTGGCGCTCTGAGCGGCTGTCCGTTCTCACTCCCGTGGGGACGTGACAGTGCTTGCGTACGTCACACGAGCGACCCGATCGGTCCTGAGCCAGTCGCCTGGGCCACATCATTGGCCGGCAGCAAGGGCTCGATCACCCGCCACTGCGCATCGGTCAGTTCATGTCCCCGCACCATGCCCGACGCCTGCCCGGCCCGAAACCTGATCCACCCCACCCGGCAAAAGCCGTCAGAAACGACCTAGGTGCCAACGAAACCCGGGCACTTCTAGCCCGCCAGGCCAGGGTTCACACCAAAACAGCTTCATCCCCATTTGAGCGCCAAGCGGCGGCAGTGGCACGCGGACAGGAACCGGATCATCTGCGCGGCCTGCTCGACCTTCGACGGGCCCTGCCCGGGCGGTGCAGCCGGGAAAGTACCGGCAGGTACAGCGGCCGTTGGAGGACCGGCAGCTGGACGATCAGGCCGATCACGACGCAGCACGTGCCGTACCTGACGGGCCGCTTGCCCCGCGCGGCGCCGTCGTGCCGCCCGGCCGCGCCGAGAACTTTCTTCCCACGCCGTCTGAACAGCGTGTCGTCCACCGCCACCACGGCTGTCAGGCGAAGTTTCCGATCGGCTGGTGATCTGCTGCCCGCGGACACGCTGAGCTGCTTGGCCGGCTTCCCCGCCCCTCGTTGCCGTCCAAGCCCCCGGGCCCCGTCGGCACCGCACGGGAACGGCTGTCGGGGCTCTCGGAGTTCATTTCGCGCCCACGGCTGCCTGTCACCGGGCTGTGGTGGCGTCAGTACGCGACTGCGGGTCGGCACTCACGCGAGTGCGCAGGTTCCGGAACTGCCGCAGCTGCATCAACAGGTGCACGGGTTCCCACAGCAGCAGGTCCAGGGGCCGGGTGATCGGCCGCGGGCGGCTCCGGCCCCGCGTCCGGACGACGAGCCGGGTACCGTCCTGCTCGGTCCGGCGCAGATGGAAGCCCCAGACGGCGTCCGTGTACGCCCCGGACAACGGCCCGAACCGCGCGTCGAAGGGATGACCGGACGGCAGCTCCAGGGTCATCCGCAGCACCAGGTCCCGTTCCGGCTCGACGAGCGCGGCGGTGAACCACGCGCCGCCGTCGGGCACCGCCTCCAGGCGCTGCCCCTCCTTCAAGCCCTGCCACTGGGCGACGATGCGCTCGGCACTCGGGCGCCCGGCGTTGTCGAGCCGGTCGAAGCTGTACCAGCCCGCGCGGTTGCAGCCCATCTGGACCAGCCAGGGCCAGACGGCATCCGGCGGCGCCGGCAGCGTCGTCGCCATGGTCGACTGCCCGTCGTACTGGGGAATCAGCTCGTCACCGGGCCAATCGCCGGCGGCCTCCGCCCGGGTGGCACCCCAGGTCAGCAGCCGCGGACGGATGACGACGCCGTAGGTGACGGCCGCCATGACGGCGCCCGCCCGAGGGAGGGACCGGAACATCGGTCGGTTTCCGCTCATGGCGCCAGCGTCTTCCCACCATCCCGCCGGGCCCAGGGGCCGACCCGGCCCAGGACAGGGCCGTTCGGCACCTGGCACCGTCCCGGCACACCGGACCGACGATGGAGGTACGAACACGCTGCTCGACTCGCGGGTCAGGCGCCCGCCGGGTCATGGGCGTGGTCCCCAGCCGTACCCACGAGCACGGGGAGGAACCGATGAACTGGCCCACCGCGGTGGTCGTCATCGCCGCGCTGTTCGCCCTCGCAGCAATCCTCAGCAGCTACTTCGCAGCCAAGAAGTGATGAGGGCCGGCACAGAAACCATGGACGCGTGACACAGCGGAGCGGAGTGTCGCGCACGTACGTCTAAATATCGGCCCCTGCTCCGCGAAGCGCACCGGGCGGACGCTACGGGGACGAGGACGGCGAGAAACGAAGGGTGCGCGAACGCCGCGCGTTCCATGGAACGTTCGCAGAAAGGGTGAAGGAGGGACGTCATGCCCTATCCGTCCTATCCGCCCCGTCAGGCCTACCCGGCCCGTCTGGAAGCGGACTTCCCCGCGCGGGTGTCCCGCTGGTTGTGGCTGGTGAAATGGCTGCTCATCGTCCCGCATGCGATCGTGCTGTCGCTGTTGTGGGTCGCGTTCCTCGCCGTGAGCGTGGTGGGGTGGTTCGCGATCCTGTTCACGGCCCGGTACCCGCGGGCTCTGTTCGACTTCCAGGTCGGGGTACTGCGCTGGACCTGGCGAGTGTCGTTCTACAGCTACTCCGCGCTCGGAACGGACCGCTACCCGCCGTTCCGCCTGGCCGACGTCCCCGATTACCCGGCGCACTTCGACGTGGCGTATCCCGAGCACCTGTCCCGCGGCCTGGCCCTGGTCAAATGGTGGCTGCTGGCCCTGCCGCACTACGCACTCGTAGCGGTCTTCACCTCCGGCTACGGGAACTGGGGCGGGCTCATCGGGCTGCTGGTGCTCTTCGCCGCCGTGGCGGTGCTGTTCACCGGACGGTACCCCGGTGGCATCTTCGCCCTGGTCATGGGGCTCAATCGCTGGGTGATGCGGGTGGCGGCCTACGCGGCCCTGCTGACCGACGTCTACCCGCCGTTCCGGCTCGACCTGGGCGCCGGGGAACCGGCCGACGACAGCCGGGGAGCCGAGAGGAAGTCCAGGAACGACTAGGACGCCAGGGCGCCGCACGGAGCACGGCTCCTTCTCACCACGCCTCTCCCGGAGGCGCTGTGCGCCACCTTCGGACGGCGGCTGTCACTGGCCCGGACCACCGAGACTGCCGCGCTCGCGGCCTGTGGGGCGAGACGGGAACCCGCCGGACAGCGGCACTGCCCCACCCCGCGGCTTTGTTTCCCTCTCGGATCGCACCGGTCAACTCGGTCACCAAGGCGGGGGCCCGGCAGTCGTAGGAATGCGAGCACGCGGCCGTCAAGGGGTCGTACGGGCCGCGGCTGGAGACGGCCGGCCCGGTGTGACGTGGATGCCCGCAGCGCCACAGTGGCAGGGCCAACGGGTCATGCACCCAGGCGAAGGAGGGGATCTTCCTGGACACGGCACGCGGTGCGCCCTCGCCCCCACACGCCCCTCCAGGAAAATTCCGGATACCGAGACGAAGGCCAGGCAAGCGGTGGGCAGGAGATCCGAGTCCGACGCGGAGGCCGCTGTGCGTCAGGCCCGGCGGCCGGGTTCCGTTCCCCGGGCTGCGTACAAGCGCGAGTTACTGCATCTGCAGACCGAACTGGTGAAGGTTCAGGAGTGGGTGCGCGCCGAGGGTGCCCGGCTCGTGGTCGTCTTCGAGGGGCGGGACGCGGCGGGCAAGGGCGGTGTGATCAAGCGCGTCGCCGAACATCTCAATCCACGGGTCGCGCGGATCGTCGCGCTGCCCGCGCCGTCCGGGCGGGAGCGGGGGCAGTGGTACTTCCAGCGGTACGTGGAGCGGCTGCCGACCGCCGGGGAGATCGTGCTGTTCGACCGCAGCTGGTACAACCGGGCCGGCGTCGAGCACGTCATGGGCTTCTGCGACGAAGAGGAGTACCGGCGCTTCCTGCGGCAGTGCCCGGTCTTCGAGCGGATGCTGGTGGAGGACGGCATCCTGCTGCGCAAGTACTGGTTCTCGGTGAGCGACGCCGTGCAGGAGCAGCGGTTCCGCAGCCGACTGGAGGACCCGACGCGGCGCTGGAAGCTGTCCGCGATGGATCTGGAGTCCATCACGCGGTGGGAGGCGTACTCCCGTGCCAAGGACACGATGTTCGCGCACACGGACATCCCCGAGGCCCCCTGGTACGTCGTCGAGAGCGACGACAAGCGGCGGGCCCGGATCAACATGATCGCGCACCTGCTGTCCACGCTTCCCTATCACGAGGTGGCGGGGCCTGCCCTCAGCCTCCCGCCCCGGCCGCCGTCCACCGGCTACCGCCGCCCGCCGCGAGACGCCCAGACCCGGGTGCCGGACCATCCCGTCCCTGACTGACGGTCCGGGCCAGTGACGGCGTGGCCTGCGCCGAGCAACCCTCCGGCCGGGCTGGACGGCCCCTCGGCAGACGGGCCGCGACGGCCCACTCTGAAGGGACGGGGACAGCAGACGGAGTTCCGCACCCGTCTCTGGTGAGGGGGCAGGAGGCAGCCATGTGGATCATCGGATTCGGTATCGCCGCCATCCTCTGGGGCGGGGTGACCATCATCGGCGGAGCCGACAGCGCCGCGTTCCCGTGGCTCCTGATCTTCGTGGGCATCATCGCCCTCACCGTCTCGGGCCTCTGGTACGGGCCGCACCGCCACCCCGGCGGGAGCGGAACGGTCCTTGAGGAGCGGCACTACTACGGTGACCCGCCCACCCACCACCGCCGGTGACTCCCGGGCCGGGCGGCGCGCACCAGGGCCGTTCGGCCCCCTGCCCGCCGGAGTTCTCCGGCCGACGATGAGGACACGGACCCCATGGGACGCTGCCGAGGAGGCGCTGATGTCCCAGAGCGCAGCTGTACGGGACGCGGTGATCTCGGCGACGGACGGGCTGGCCACGCTGGTCGGTGTCCTCGCCGAGGAGCACACCGTCATCGGCCCCACCGTCCGTGACGGCGCGATCGTGCTCGCGGAGCTTGCCGCGGCGGACGAGCTGCCGTACGGCTGCGGTGTGGAGCTGGCGGCCGGCCGGTACCGGCTGGTGCGCCGCCCGGACGCGATGATCTTCGCGCACAGTGCCGGGCCGCAGTCGTGGAAGGCGTACCTGCACCCGCAGCGCGAGCGGCTGTGGACGGTGGACCGGGACGCGCGGGGCCGGCTCGCCTTCCATGAGGAGGACGGCGAGCCGCCCGCGTACGCGTTCCTGGGCGTACGGCCGTGCGATCTGCGGGCCATTGCCATCCAGGACCGGGTGCTGGGCGGCGGCCCGCACGCGGACACCGCCTACCGGCGCCGCCGGGACCGTACGTTCATCGTCGCCGTGGAGTGCACCGATCCGGGTGCTACCTGCTTCTGCACGTCGATGGGCACGGGGCCGGGCGTCGGGGAGGACGGCCCGGCCGCGTACGACCTGGCGCTGACCGAGGTGCTGGACGAGGAAGGGCATCGTTTCCGGATACGGGCGGGCAGTTCGGCCGGTGAGCGCGTCCTGGCCCGGCTCCCCCGCCGCACCTGCGACGCATCGACGCGGGCCGCTGCCCGTGAGACCGTCACCGCCGCCGTACAGCACATGGACAAGGCGATGCCGCCGGTCGACCTGCACGCCCTGATGGCCGGCTCGCACGACGCCGCCCGCTGGGACGACGTCGCCGCCCGCTGCCTGACATGCGGCAACTGCACGATGGTCTGCCCGACCTGCTTCTGCACCACCACCGAGGACGTCACCGATCTGACGGGCGACCACGCGGAGCGGTGGCAGCGCTGGGACTCCTGCTTCGATCTGGACTTCAGCCATCTGCACGGCGGCCCGGTCCGCGCGTCCGCGCGCAGCCGCTACCGGCAGTGGCTCACCCACAAACTCGGCACCTGGCACGACCAGTTCGGGGAGTCGGGCTGTGTCGGCTGCGGGCGCTGCATCGTGTGGTGCCCGGTCGGCATCGACATCACCGAGGAGGCCGCCGCCCTGCACGCGGAGGCCCGGGGCTCGCGTACCACCGACGAGGAGGAGACGTCATGACCACCAGGACCGGGCTGAAGACCATGCTGTGCCGGCTGGACGCCCTCACCGACGACCAGCGCGACCGGCTCATGGGACTGGCCCGCGAAGTGTCCTTCCCGGCAGGTGCGCGGCTCTTCGAGGAGCGCCGCGCCGCCGACCGGTTCTGGATCGTGCGGACCGGCAGCGTCGTGCTGGACCTCCACGTCCCGGGCCGCCGGGCCGCGGTGATCGAGACCCTGGGCCCTGGAGACCTGGTGGGCTGGTCCTGGCTGTTCCCGCCGCGCAACTGGCACCTGGGGGCGGAGGCGCAGAGCCCCGTGCGGGCCTGGGAGTTCGACGCCGAGGCCGTACGCCGGCTGTGCCGGGAGGACCCGAAGCTGGGGTACGCGCTGGTGCTGGCGGTGGCCGAGGTCATCGGGCACCGGTTGGAGTGCGCCCGTACCCGGCTGCTGGACCTGTACGGGCCGTACGGAAGCGGGCTGCCACGATGACCACGGCCCCTGTCTCTTCCGTGCCGGTGCCCTACCGGGTCACCTGGCGTCGGCGGGAGGCCACGGACACCGTGACGATGAAGGTCCGTCCGGTCGGCCGGCCGCTGCCGGAGTTCCGGCCGGGGCAGTTCGCGATGCTGTACGCCTTCGGGGTCGGCGAGATACCGGTCTCCGTGTCCGGTCTTCCGGTTGGTGAGAACGCGCTGGTGCACACCGTGCGGGCGGTCGGCGCGGTGTCCCGGGCGTTGTGCGGGCTGGGTGTGGGCGAGACCGTGGGGGTGCGGGGGCCGTACGGCACCGGCTGGGACCCGGAGACGGCCCTGGGACGGGACGTTCTCATGATCGCCGGTGGGATCGGTCTGGCGCCGCTGCGCCCGCTCGTGCTGCGGATGCTGGCGGAGCCCGGACGTTACGGGCGGATCAGCGTCCTGATCGGTGCCCGCACACCGAGCGATCTGCTGTACCGGCTCCAGGCCCGCGCGTGGCGTACGGCGGCGCGGGTGGCGGTCACGGTGGACCGGCCGGAGGCCGGCTGGCAGGGCGACGTGGGCGTGGTCACCCGGCTGCTGCCGCGTGTCCGATGGACACCCGCCGACAGTACCGCCTTCGTCTGCGGCCCCGAGCCGATGATCCACGCCACCGCGCGTGACCTGATGCGAGCAGGCGTCCCGCCGCACCGCATCCAGGTGTCGCTGGAGCGCAACATGCGCTGCGGCGAGGGCAACTGCGGCCACTGCCAGCTGGGCCCCCTCCTGCTCTGCCGGGACGGGCCGGTCACCGGCTGGGACCGCGCCGAACCCCTCCTCGCCGTGAAGGAGCTGTGAGATGAGCGCCCCGCGCCCCGGTCCTCCCGACGGCGGCCGCCGCCCGTCCCTCGCCGTCTTCAAGCTCGCCTCGTGCGACGGCTGCCAGCTGACCCTGCTCAACTGCGAGGACGAACTCCTCGCCGTGGCCGGGCGGGTGCAGATCGCGCACTTCCTGGAGGCGTCCAGCGCCGTACGGCCCGGCCCGTACGACCTCGCCCTCGTCGAAGGGTCCGTCACCACACCGCAGGACGCCGAGCGCGTACGGGAGATCCGGGCCGCCGCGCGCTTCCTGGTCACCATCGGCGCCTGCGCCACGGCGGGCGGCATCCAGGCGCTGCGCAACTTCGCCGACGTGGAGGAGTTCCGCGCCACCGTCTACGCCCGGCCCGACTACATCGCCACCCTCGCCACCTCCACGCCTGTCTCCGCCCATGTTCCGGTCGACTTCGAGCTGCGCGGCTGCCCCATCGACCGCGGCCAGCTCCTCGAAGTGATCACGGCTTTCCTGGCGGGCCGCAAGCCGGACGTGCCGAACCACAGCGTCTGCTTCGCCTGCAAGCGGCGCGGCACCGTGTGCGTGACCGTCGCGCACGGCACGCCCTGCCTGGGACCGGTCACCCATGCCGGGTGCGGGGCCATCTGCCCGGCGTACGGGCGCGGCTGTTACGGCTGCTTCGGGCCGTCCGGCTCGGTCAACCTGCCCGCGCTGATCCCGTTGCTGCGGCGGGACGGCATGAGCGAGGACGACGTACGGCGCGCCCTGCGCACGTACAACGCCGCGTCCTTCGCCGAGGTGAAGGGAGCCGGGGCCGGGGGAGCCGGAGTGAAGGGAGCGCCGTCATGACGCACCGTGGCTCGCGCGTGCTGCACGTCGGCTCGCTCGCCCGGGTCGAGGGGGAAGGCGCGCTGCACCTGACGGTCGACGACGGCACGGTCACCGGCGCCGAGCTGCGCATCTACGAGCCGCCGCGGTTCTTCGAAGCGTTCCTGCGCGGCCGCTCCTACACCGAGCCGCCGGACATCACCGCCCGGGTGTGCGGCATCTGCCCGGTCGCGTACCAGATGAGCGCCTGCCGGGCCGTCGAGGACGCCTGCGGCGTCACGGTGGCCGGGCAGATCGCCGCGCTGCGGCGGCTGCTGTACTGCGGCGAGTGGATCGAGAGCCAGATCCTGCACATCCACCTGCTGCACGCCCCGGACTTCCTCGGCGTGGACGGCGCGATCGAACTCGCCCGTACCCAACGCGCCCACGTGGAGCGCGGATTGCGCATCAAGCAGGCAGGCAACGCGATCCTCGAACAGCTCGGCGGGCGCGCCATCCACCCCGTCAACGTGCGGCTCGGCGGCTTCCACCGCGTACCGGCCGCCGGAGAACTGAAGCCACTGGCCGAGCGGCTGCGCCGGGCCCGCGACGACGCGTGGGAGACCGTGTGCTGGGTCGCGGGCTTCGACTTCCCCGACGCCGGACTGGACCACGCCCTGCTGGCACTCGCCGAACCCGGCCGCTACGCCATCGACTCCGGCACCCCCACTGTCATGGCCGCCCCGCACACCCACGGCCTGCCGTCCACATCGGCCGCTCCCCTGCCCCTGCGCCAGTTCCCCGTGTACGCGTTCCCGTCCGAGGTCACCGAGGAGCAAGTTCCCTACTCCACCGCCCTCCAGGCCACGCTGGACGGCGAGCGCTACCTCACCGGCTCGCTGGCCCGCTACGCGGTCAGCGGGCGCTGGCTGTCGCCGCTCGCACAGGAAGCGGCGCGGGAGGGCGGGCTCGGCGACCCGGCGGCCGGGAAGGTGTGCCGCAATCCGTTCCGCAGCATCGTCGTACGGGCCGTCGAGGCGCTGTACGCGATCGACGAGGCCCTGCGGATCATCGACGCGTACGAGCCGCCGAGCCGCCCCTACGTGGACGTGCCACCGCGCGCCGCGACCGGGCACGGCGCCACCGAAGCCCCCCGCGGCCTGCTCTACCACCGCTACACGCTGGACGCGGACGGACTGATCGCCGCCGCCACCCTTGTGCCGCCCACCTCCCAGAACCAGGGCGCGATCGAGGACGACCTGCGCCGCCTCGTCCAGGCCCGGCTGGACGCCGGCGCGGGGGGCACGGAGGCGGAGCTGACCGCCCTGTGCGAACGAGGCATCCGCAACCACGACCCGTGCATCTCCTGTTCCGCCCACTTCCTCGACCTCACCGTCGAGGCCGTCGACCGCGCACGAAGGAGCCCGCCATGCCCGTGACCGACCCCGGCAACCCGCAGGAGCACGGTCTGCACACCGTGAGCGACGTGATGACCCACACCGTCGTGGCCGTCGGCCGCGACGCGTCGTTCAAGGAGATCGTCCAGACGATGGAGCAGTGGAAGGTCAGCGCCCTGCCGGTGCTGGAGGGCGAGGGCCGGGTGATCGGCGTCGTCTCCGAAGCCGATCTGCTGCCCAAGGAGGAGTTCCGCGACAGTGACCCCTCCCGGTTCGAGCAGCGCCGGCGGCTGGAGGATCTGGCCAAGGCCGGAGCGCTGACCGCAGGGGAGCTGATGACCGCGCCCGCCATCTGCGTCCACGCCGACGCGGCCCTCCCCCAGGCCGCCCGCATCATGGCCGTACGGCACGTCAAACGCCTGCCCGTCACCGACGCCCAGGGGCTGCTGCAAGGCGTGATCAGCCGCAGCGACCTGCTCAAGGTGTTCCTGCGCTCCGACACCGACATCGCCGAGGAGGTGCGCCGCGTGGTGATCGACCGGGTCTTCCCCGGGCAGAGCGTGGACGTCACCGTGGAAGACGGCGTGGTCAAGCTGGGCGGACGAGTACGCGACAGTACGTTCGTGCCCGTCGCGGCCCGGCTGTGCCGTGCCGTCGAGGGCGTCGTCGACGTCACTTGGGAACACGACGGGCCACACGGCGGACCGGCCTCCGGCACGACGGAACCCTGATGCGCTACCTCGACGAATACCGCGATCCCGAGCTGGCCCGCAGCCTGCTGGACCGGCTCCGGCGCATCGCCACCCGCCCGTGGCGCATCATGGAGGTCTGCGGCGGCCAGACCCACACGCTCGTGCGCCAGGGCATCGACGAACTGCTGCCCGCCGGCATCCGCATGATCCACGGCCCCGGCTGCCCGGTCTGCGTGACACCGCTGGAGACCCTGGACCGGGCCATGGCCATCGCCGCCCGCCCCGAGGTGACCTTCACCAGCTTCGGGGACATGCTGCGCGTCCCCGGCACGCACACCGACCTGTTGTCGCTGCGGGCGCGAGGCGCGGACGTACGGGTCGTGTACTCCCCGATGGACGCCGTACGGATCGCCGTCGCCGAACCCGACCGCCAGGTCGTCTTCCTGGCCGTCGGGTTCGAAACGACCGCCCCCGCCAACGCGATGGCCGTCCTGCACGCCCGCCGGCTGGGGCTGGCCAACTTCTCCGTGCTGGTCAGCCACGTCCTCGTGCCACCGGCCATGACGGCACTGCTCGCCGATCCGGACTGCGAGGTGCAAGCCTTCCTCGCCGCCGGGCACGTGTGCGCCGTGATGGGCTGGCGGCAGTACGAGCCGATCGCCGCCCGCTGGCGCGTGCCCATCGTGGTCACCGGCTTCGAACCCCTCGATCTCCTCGAAGGCGTCCTGATGGCGGTCGAACAGTTGGAAGAGGGCCGCAAGGAGGTCGAGAACCAGTACGCGCGCGCAGTCCGGCGTGCCGGGAACCGCCACGCACAGCAGGTTGTGGCCGAGGCCTTCCGGATCACCGACCGCACCTGGCGCGGCATCGGACCGCTCCCCGCCAGTGGCCTCGAACTCGCCCCGACGTTCGCCTCCTACGACGCCGCGCGCCGCTTCCGCGTCATGGACGTGCGCTCCGCCGAGCACCCCGGATGCATCGCGGGCGCCATCCTCACCGGCGCCCGGGAACCGACCGACTGCGGCGCCTACGGCGTCCGCTGCACCCCACGCACCCCGCTCGGTGCCCCCATGGTCTCCGCCGAGGGCACCTGCGCCGCCTACTTCGCGGCCGGACGCACCCGTGCCGCCCCCGCAGGGAGCCCACCATGACGATCCAGTGCCCCACACCACGACACGAGGACGAGCGGGTCCTGCTCGGCCACGGCGCGGGCGGCCGCCTCACCGCGGAACTCCTCGACACCCTTCTGCTTCCGGCGCTGGGGGCGCCGCCCGGCCCGCTGGAGGACGCCGCCGTACTGCCTCCCGTGGGCCTGCCGGTCATCAGCACCGACAGCTTCGTCGTCAGCCCGCTGTTCTTCCCCGGCGGCGACATCGGCTCCCTCGCCGTCCACGGCACGGTCAACGACCTCGCCATGCGCGGCGCCGAACCGGTCGCCCTGGCGGTGGCTCTCGTCATCGAGGAGGGTCTGCCGCTGGCCCAGCTGCGGTCGGTGGTGGAATCGCTGGGCAAGGCCGCCGCCGAGGCGGAAGTGCCGGTGGTCACCGGGGACACGAAGGTCGTCGGGCGTGGCGCCGCCGACCGGCTGTTCATCACCACCACCGGCGTCGGGCGGCGCATCCCCGCTCTCCACCCCTCGGCGGCGCGCACCCGCCCCCACGACGCGATCCTGCTCTCCGGGCCCATCGGCCTGCACGGTACCGCCGTGCTCAGTACCCGCGAGGGTCTGGGCTTCGAGGCCGACATCGCCTCCGACTCACGTCCTCTGCACCGCCTGGTACGCGCCCTCGCCCCACTCGGCAGCGACATCCACACGCTGCGGGACCCGACGCGCGGCGGGCTCGCCGCCACTCTCAACGAGATCGCCGCGGCGTCCGGCACCGGAGCCCTGATCGAGGAGACCGCCGTTCCCGTCCCCGGGCCCGTCGCCGCCGCGTGCGACCTGCTCGGACTCGACCCCCTGCATGTCGCCAACGAAGGCTGCCTGGTCGCCTGCGTACCGGAAGCCCGGGCGGACGACGTCCTGGACGCGATGCGCGGCGTGCCCGAAGGAGCGGCGGCGGTGCCTATCGGGCGAACCACCGCCGCGCACCCTGGTCGCGTGGAGCTGCGCACCCGCGTCGGCTCCCACCGCGTCATCGACATGCCGCTGGGCGAACAACTGCCCCGCATCTGCTGACCACTGTCCGAGGAGGAAGCATGCGCGTGTTCATCGGTTATGCGGGAGAGCACGGGTCCACCCGCGGCATCGCCGAACGCATCGCGGCCACGCTCGCGGAGCAGGGACTCCAGGCCGACCTGACGGACCTGGCCGACGAGCGTGCCGCCTCCCCCGACCACGACGCCTGCGTGCTCGGCAGCGCCATCCACAGCGGCCGCTGGATGCCCGCGGCCGCCGAGTACGTACGCCGCTACACCCCCGAACTCGCCCGGCAGCCCCTGTGGCTCTTCAGCGTCGGCCTGGCCCGCGTCTTCGGCGGTCCCCTCGAACGGTGGTCCCGGAACCCGGACCCACTGCCCGCCGTACGCGACCTCCTCTCCCCCGTGGACCACCGCCTGCTGGCCGGTGCTTTCGAGCAGGAGCACACCTCCCTGCCCGGTCACCTGATCTTCCGGGCGATGGGCGGCCACTACGGGGACCACCGGGACTGGCAGGAAATCGACGCGTGGGCCAGGGACATCGCACACCGACTTCTGTCGGCCCCGTCCGAGAAGGAGCACCATCAAAACGCAACCGCGCCAAGCCTCCGGGTCCTCTGACTCAGCGGGCCGGGTTCGGCAGCGGCCCGCCGACGCTCATGGACGGAGCGATGCCTCATGCACGCACCAGCCGCCCCGCACCCGATCCGCGTCTTCCTGCTGGACGACCACGAAATGGTCCGCCGGGGCGTACGCGAACTGCTCGACGGCGAACCGGACATCGAAGTGGTGGGCGAGGCCGCCGACCAGCGCGAAGCCCTGGCCAGGGGCCCTGCGGTGCGTCCGCATGTCGCGCTCTTGGACGTACGGCTCGACCCGGGCAGCCCCGAAGGTGACCACGGGGGCATCGAGGTGTGCCGCGAACTGCGCGCCCGTCTACCGGACCTGGCCTGCCTGATGCTGACGTCCTTCGACGACGACGAGGCCCTCTTCGACGCCATCATGGCCGGGGCCGCCGGCTACGTCCTCAAGCAGATCAAAGGCTTCGACCTGGTCTCGGCCGTCCGTACAGTGGCGGCCGGCGCGTCCCTGCTCGACCCGGGCGCCACCGCGCGCGTCATGGCCCGGGTCCGCGGCGAAGAAGATCCTGTACCACCCGAACTGGCCCGCCTCTCCCCCAGGGAACGCGAGATCCTCGAACTGATCGGTGAGGGCCTGACCAACGGCCAGATCGCCCAGCGGTTGTACCTGGCGGAGAAGACCGTCAAAAACCGCATCTCCTCCATCCTCGGAAAGCTCGGGGTCGGGCGCCGCGTCCAGGCCGCGGTCCTGGCCGAGAAGCTCCGCCACCGCGACACGGAACACGACGAACCGGGATGAGCCACCGGGGCGGTCCGGCCGTCCGGCGTCATCTGTCTTCAGGCCGGACGGCTCTCGCTACGCGCGCGGTACGACGGCCACCGGGCAGTGCGCATGGTGGAGCACGGCGTGGTTGACCGGTCCCAGTTGCAGGCCGCGAGTGTGCCGGTGGCGTTCGACGCCGACCACCAGGAGGTCAGCGCCAACCGAGGCGGCGAGGAGGACGTCGCGGGGGTTGCCTTCGGCCGGGCGAGGCGCCACGGGTATCTCCGGGTGCTCGCACGCCACGGGAGCGAGGGCGGCTTCGAGAGTGTTCGAAGCGCGGCGGATGTGTTCCTCGCGGCGCTTGTTGTACGGCCCGCTCTCCTCGGCAAGGCCACTGCCCGGACACCGCCAGGCGTGTACGGCCTCGATCTCCCCGCGGCGCAGGGCCGCCTCGCCGTACGCGAAAGCGACCGTGGCCCCGCTGCCGGTACCCTCGCCGACGCCCACGACGATGCGGCCGCCCCGGCCTGCTGAAGACCGGGTCCGGCCATCTCCGCGTACGACGATGACCGGGCAGCGCGCCCGTCCCGCCACCGTCAGGCTCACCGTCCCCAGCAGCAGGGACGCCAGTTCGCCGCGGCCCCGGTGCCCCACGACCAGCAGCGCGGCGGCGCGGGACTCCACGGTCAGTGCCACGGCGGGCTCCTCCGGCACCGCCTCGGCCGTCACCTGCGGGCCGCCGGCCCACCGTGCGGCCCGCTCGACCGCGTCGGAGAGCACCCGCTCCTCCGCTTCTCCCTCCTCGGCAGCCCCTTCCCCGTAACGCTCCCAGAGGGAGGCGTGCACGATGCGCAGCGGCAGGCCGCGCAGCCGGGCCTCTTCGGCCGCCCAGTCCAGCGCGTGCATGCTGTCGTCGGAACCGTCCACACCCACCACGACAGGTCGTTCCACCTCAGCCACCGCCTTTCCGGAGTCCGGCTGCCCACAGCATGGGCCCGCGTGCTGCCGCCGCGCAGGGGTGGTTCGGGGCATGTCGAGGGCCGTTCGGCCCCAAGCGGGCAGCGGTGCGGGGGCGCACTCTGACGGAGAAGGGACCGGAGCCCTGGTGTGCCGGCGGTTCCGGGGAACCAGGCTCCGGCCCACCGACCGGCCGCTTCCCGGACAGGAGAGTCCCGTGATGAAGGCGCCGCCCCGTATCGCAGTGATCGGCGTCGGCAACGCGTTCCGCCACGACGACGGCATCGGGCCGGCCGTCGTGCGACGCCTGCGCGAGCGGGCCGTGGACCGTCCGCTGCCGCCGTCGGTCGCCCTCGTCGACAGCGACGGTGAGACCGGACGGCTGATATCCGTATGGGAGGGCGCGGAGCTGGCCATCGTGATCGACGCCGCCCACGCCCACCCCGGCCACCCCGGCCGCGTCCACCGCTTCGACCACGAAGGTCCCTACGCCCGTCCGGCCGCCACCAGTTCGCACGGCCTGGGCCTGGGGGAAGCCGTCGAGCTGTCCGACGTGCTCGGACGTCTGCCGGACAGGCTGATCGTCTTCGCCGTCGAAGGCGCGGACGCGTCCCTGGGCACCGGCCTGTCACCGGCCGTCGCCGCCGTCGTCGACGGTCTGGCCGAGACCGTGGAAGCGGAGATCACCCGGCACCGGGACGCGCGCGCACGGAACACGGACCACCACTCGGGCGGCGAGCCCCGCCCGACGGGCGGGTGAGCCCCATGGAGAGCGACCGGGAAGCACGGCGCTTCGAGGTGTACGGCACGGTGCAGGGCGTCGGCTTCCGGCCGTTCGTCCAGCGCCTCGCCTCCGGGCTGGGCCTGGACGGCTGGGTACGCAACGTCGACGGCCACGTCGTCATCGACACCGCCGGACCCGCACCATCACTGCACCGCTTCACTGTCGCCCTGCGCTCTCAGGCACCGCCGCTGTCCGTCGTGCGCCGCATTCACAGCTCCGCCGATGTCCCTGAACGTCCCATAGCGGGCACCGGATTCACCGTACGATCCAGTGCCGCCGCCGACAGGCGGGCGACGCCGCGCGAGATCCCGCCGGACGCGGCGACCTGCGACGCCTGCCTGGCCGAACTGTTCGACCCGGCCGACCGGCGGTACCGCTACCCCTTCATCAACTGCACCGACTGCGGGCCACGCGCCACCGTGATCACAGGTCTTCCCTACGACCGGCCCCGTACGACGATGCGCTCCTTCCCGCTGTGCCCGGCGTGCGCGGCCGAGTACCGCGACCCGTCCGACCGGCGCTTCCACGCCGAGCCGCTGGCCTGCCCCGTGTGCGGGCCCCGGTTGTCATGGAACTCCGGCGGTCGGAGTGCGACCGGTCCGGCCGCTCTCCGGTCCGCCGAGGAACTGATCGCGCAGGGCGGCATCGTCGCCGTCAAAGGGCTGGGCGGCTACCAACTCGTCTGCGACGCGCGGCAACCGGCGGCCGTTCTGCTGCTGCGCCGGCGCAAGCACCGGCCGCACAAGCCGTTTGCCGTGATGGTCGCCGACCTGGCCGCGGCGCACCGCACCGCCCGGCTCACCCGTACCGAAAGCCGTCTGCTCGTCTCGCCCGCCCGGCCCGTGGTGCTGGTCGCGGACGGGCCGGGCGGCAGGGCGAGCGCCGAGGCCGTGCACCCCGGCACCGGACGCATCGGGCTCTTCCTGCCCGCAACCGGTCTGCACCATCTCCTCCTGCGCGATCTCGACCGGCCGCTGGTGGTCACCAGCGGGAACCTCTCCGACGAGCCGATCGCGACCGCGGACGCCGACGCGCGCACACGCCTCGCGGAGGTCGCCGACGGCTTCCTGGCCCACGACCGTCCGATCGCAGCCCGTTACGACGATTCCGTAACGCAAGCCGTACGGGGCCGGGTCCTGACCATCCGGCGCGCCCGCGGGTACGCCCCTGCTCCCCTGCCGCTCCCGGTGCCGACCCGTACGCCGGTCGTGGCGGCCGGTGCGCAGAGCAAGCACACCGTGACGGTGGCCTGCGGCGACCGCGCCGTGACGGGCCCGCACACCGGGGACCTGTCCGACGCCCGCACCATGGAAGCCTTCGAGCGCTGCTACGCGGACCTCGTGGCCCTCACCGGTGTGGCGCCGCTGGTCGTGGCACACGACCTGCACCCCGGTTACCTGTCCACCCAGTGGGCGGCTGCGCATTTCGCGCCCGAGCAGCGCGTCGCGGTCCAGCACCACCACGCGCACATCGCCGCCTGTGCGGCAGAGCACCGGCTGCGCGGTCCTTTCCTGGGCATCGCCTACGACGGCCTGGGGTTCGGTGACGACGGCACCTTGTGGGGCGGGGAAGTCCTGGTCGCCGACTACACCGGTTATCGTCGCATCGGCCGCTTCGCCACCGCGCCGCTGCCCGGCGGAGAGGCCGCGGTGCGCCGTCCGGCGCGGATGGCGCTCGGCTACCTGTACGGCCTCGAACCGCTCGGCGTGCCGCCCCCGTCACTCGAACTGGCCCGCCACTTCACCGAACGGCTGGACGCGCGCGAGGTCGCCACCATCCGCACCATGGTCGGGCGCGGCCTCAACTGCCCCCGTGCCTCCAGCGCCGGCCGTCTCTTCGACGCCGCTGCCGCGCTGCTCGGGCTCGCCGACAGCATCTCGTACGAGGGGCAGGCCGCCGTCGCTCTGGAAAACGCCGCCGGCCCTGCGCGGCGCGCCGCCCTTCCCTGGCGTCTGGTGCGCGCGGACGGGCTGTGGGTCTACGACCCGGCGCCGACCCTGACCGCCCTGCTCGGCCGGCTCGGCGACGGGACGCCCGTACCGCTGCTGGCCGCCGCCTTCCACACGACGATCGCCGAAGTGACCGCCGCGCTGGCCGAGCGGGCCGTGGCCGGCGGCGCCCCGCGCACCGTCTGCCTGGGAGGCGGCTGCTTCGTCAACCGCCGCCTGCTGACGGAGGTGTCCCGGCTGCTGCGCGTCCAGGGGATGCGGGTCGTGGTCGGCAGTGCCGTGCCCGTCGGGGACGGCGGCATCAGCTACGGCCAGGCAGCGGTCGCCGCCGCCCGCCTGAGAAGGGGGTGACTCCGATGTGCCTGGGTATCCCGGGCCGCGTCCTGGAGACGTACGCGGACGCCGGACTGCGCATGGCCCGTGTGGACTTCGGCGGCATCCGCCGCGAAGCGTGCCTGGAGTACACCCCCGAGGCCACCGTCGGCGACTACGTCGTCGTACATGTCGGCTTCGCCATCACCACCGTCGACGAGGCCGAGGCGGCCCGCACGCTCGCCGTACTGCGGGCGATGGCGGACGCCGTGGCAGGCGAACTGGGCGAACCACTGCCTGCCGAACCCACCAAGGAGGCAGGACGATGACCACCGTCTCACCCCAGCAGGACCGGCCCACACTCCCCTACGGACCGACCGCCCGTCGAGGCGTCTGTGAGACGCCCATTCCGGTCGAGGCCCGCCTTACGCCGCTCACCCGGTACCACGCGCTGATCATCGGCGTCGAGGGTGTGGTCACGGACACCGCGCGCATCCATGCCACATCCTGGCAACGAGCCTTCGACGCCTTCCTCCGGCAGGCCGACCACCTCCCGCGGCACGCCACCCGGCCCTTCGACCCGGACCGGGACTTCCGGCGGTTCTTCCAGGGACGCGCCCGCACCGAAGGCGTCCAGGCGTTCCTGACCGCGCGGGGCATTCCACCGCCGGAGGACGAAGGTACCTGGACACCGGAAAGCCGTACCGTCCGGACGCTCGTCGCCCAGGAAGACCAACTCTTCGCCGCGTACATGCAGCACCACGGTGTGCCGGTCTGGCCGGACAGCCTGCGGCTGGTGGGCGCCCTGCGCCGGCACGCGGTGCCGGTCGCCGCGGTGTCCGCCTCCCGCCGCGCGCACGCCCTGCTGGCGGCGGCGGGCGTGCAGCACCGCTTCGACGCCGTGGTGGACGGGCGTGCTGCACCGCTCCGCCGGTCCGGACCCGGCCCAGCTGCAGGAGGCGGCCAGGCGGCTGCGGGCCACGCCCCTGCGCACCGCTGTGGTGGTGGCCGCGCCGGCCTGGGTGACGGCGGCCCGGCGCGGCGGCTTCGGCACCGTGATCGGCCTGGACCGGGCGGGCCGGGCGGAGCACGCCGTCGAACTCTGCGAACGGGGCGCCGGCCACGTCATACGCGGGCTGGTCGAACTTCTGCCCGACACCTGACATACGGCCTCAAGAAGGCCCGCACACCCGAGCGCGGACCATCGCCCTGCACGGCATCACCGAGGAATGGCTGCGGAAGATCTGACCTCTTCCGCAGCCTGGATCTTCGGACGGAGCTGAACACCCATGACCCGCCGGCATCGCCGACGAGATCGCGGCGGTACTCGAAAAGGACGGCCTGGCCGCCGAGGTCCGCTCGGCGGCGGACATCGACGCCCTGTCCTCCTACGACGCGGTCGTCCTCGGCGGCGGACTGTACGCCGGCCGCCGGCAGCACGACGCCCGGCGCTTCGCCCGCAGGCTCAAGGCCCCGCTGCGGGAGCGCCCCGTGTGGTGCTTCAGCAGCGGCCCGCTCGACGCCTCCGCCACCGCCTCGGCCCCCACCCCGAAGGCCGGCTCGCCCGCTCCATGGCCAAACGGGGAATGGCCCACGACTGGCGGGACTTCGACCAGATCCGCGCCTGGGCCCACACCATTGCCACCGACATCAGCAAACAATGACACGATCCGAACAGACAGGTGAGGACCGGGCAGGGCCCGGTCCTCCTTCTTTCCCGCACGTATGGTCCGCTCAGTCGTGCGGCACGACGACGACCGGGCAGCCGACGTGATGGATCACCGCGTGCGCGACCGGCCCCAGATGCGCACCGACCGGAGAACGCCGCCTACGGCGCCCGACGACCAGCAGCCCCGCGCCCGCGCTGAGTGCGATCAGGTTACGGGCGGGCTTGCCGGTCCGCAGTTCTTCGGTGACTGCCTGCCCCGAGTACTTCTCCCGCCATGGCTGCAGCGCCGCGGTGACCGACCGGCGGGCTCGCTCCTCGAATCGCGCGTCGGCACCGCGTTCATGCGGGGCCCCCGCCAGGTCGGCGTACGAGGACGGCGGGTTCCACGTGTGTACGACGTGCAGCGGTGCCTCACGACGGGCGGCGGCATCGAAGGCGAACTCCGTCACGGGGTCGCACGGGCGCCGGGCATCCAGCCCCTGTACCACTGCCCGGTACGGCGCAGGTGACGCGGCGTGCCCCTCCACGTCAGGTACCCGTTCGTCCTCGGCGCGGTACCCGGCCCTGACCAGAACGACCGGCCGGTCCGCGCGGGCCACGGCGGACAGTGCCACCGAGCCGACCAGGAACCCGGTCACCCCGCCCAGCCCCCGCGATCCGAGCACCAGCAGATCGGCTTCCCGCCCCGCCTCGGCCACGGCGGCCGGTGGCGGTTCGGCCACCAGGTCCGCCACGATCGGCAGCCCCGGATGCCGCAGGCCCAGGTCGTTCTCCGCCGAGCGCAGGATGCGGCGCGCCCAGTGCCTGGGCACCGCCAACTCGGGGAGCACCGGTTCGCTCAGGCCGGGCCCCCGGTCCGGGTCCGTCAGTCCTTCCCAGGCGTGGACCAGCCGCAGGGTCAGTCCGCGGCGCCGGGCTTCCCTGGCAGCCCAGTCGGCGGCCGCCAGGCTCTCGCGTGAACCGTCCAGTCCGACGGCTATGTGACCGGTCACGGAAACCCACCCCCAAGACGGATGCGCTCAAGTCAGTCTCAGCGTGCCGCCAGGATGCGGTGCCCCGCCTGGGGCCGTCCGGGGCGGTACAAGGCCCGTACGGTCCCTGGCGCACGCCGGCCGACGCTCAAGCCCGGCGGCACGCGCACCAGGACGATCAGCTCACGCCTACGCCCCGCGGCCCTCGTCCCGGCCCGCTGACGGCAGGACGGCCCGTGCCGCTTCCAGGCGTGCGCCGGGAACGCGGAACGGGGAGCAGGAGACGTAGTCGAGCCCCGCGGCGTGGAAGAAACGGATGGAGTCCGGGTCTCCGCCGTGCTCACCGCAGACACCGATCTTTATACCGGGGCGGGCGGCCCGGCCCTCGTCCACGGCCATGCGGATCAGGCGGCCCACGCCGTCCTCGTCCAGTTTCTCGAACGGTGAGGCCGGCAGGATTCCCTGGTCGAGGTAGGGGGCGAAGAAGGATGCTTCCGCGTCGTCCCGGGAGAAGCCCCAGGTCGTCTGGGTCAGGTCGTTGGTGCCGAAGGAGAAGAAGTCGGCGTACCGGGCGATCCCGGCCGCGGTCAGCGCCGCCCTCGGCAATTCGATCATGGTGCCGACCGGGCAGTTCACCGCGCATCCCGCGGCCGCGAAGACATCGGACAGTGCCGTCTCGATCTGCTCGCGCATCACGCGCAGCTCTTCATGGGTACCCACCAGCGGCACCATGATCTCCGCACGCGGATCGCCCCCGGCCTGCACCCGCGCGACGACGGCCTCACCGATGGCCCGTACCTGCATGGCCGTGAGCCCGGGAACGACCAGCGCCAGACGTACTCCGCGCAGGCCCAGCATGGGATTCTGCTCGCGCATCCGCTCGACGGCCTCCAGCAGCCGCACCTCGCGGGCATCCGGAGCGCGTCCGGCCGCCTTCGCCGAGGCGATGTCCACCGCCAGTTCCGTACGGTCGGGCAGGAACTCGTGCAGGGGCGGGTCCAGCAGCCGGATGGTGACCGGCAGGCCGTCCATCGCCGCGAGGATCTCGGTGAAGTCCGCCCGCTGGAGCGGCAGCAGCGCGTCCAGCGCGCTCTGCCGTTCGCCGCCGGTCCGGGCGAGGATCATGTCTTCGACGAGGTGCCGGCGCTCCCCCAGGAACATGTGCTCGGTGCGGCACAGTCCGATGCCCCGCGCTCCGAACCTGCGGGCCCGTGCGGCGTCCTCGGGAGTGTCGGCGTTGGCGCGCACTTCCAGCCGGGCCACGGCGTCTGCCTGTCGCAGCATCCGGTCCACCGCCTCGGCCGGGCCCGCGGACCGCTCACCGGTCTCCAGGTACCGCATCACCGGTGAGTCGACCAGGGGCAGCGCACCGAGGTGCACCGTTCCGGCGGCTCCGTCGACGGAGAGGACCGTGCCCTCCGTCACTTCCTGCCCGTCGCCGGTGGTGAACCGGCGTCGGACGGGGTCGACTTGGATGTGCTCGGCACCGCACACGCAGACCTTGCCCATGCCGCGGGCGACCACCGCCGCGTGGCTGGTCTTGCCGCCCCT
Source organism: Streptomyces sp. NRRL F-5755 (assembly GCF_001279365.1). NCBI lineage: Bacteria > Bacillati > Actinomycetota > Actinomycetes > Kitasatosporales > Streptomycetaceae > Streptomyces > Streptomyces sp. NRRL F-5755. The sequence goes on from NZ_LGCW01000280.1 coordinate 56,305, forward strand.
GCTGGTGAGCACGGCCTGCGCCGCGATCATCCCGGGCAGGTCGTCCGGTGTGGTCTCCTCGCGTACCAGGACGACCCGCTCGCCCGCCGTGGCCCGGCGGACCGCCTCCGCGCTGTCGAACACCACCTGCCCGACCGCGGCCCCGGGCGAGGCCGGAATGCCGCGGGTGAGCGGCCGCGCCGCGGCCCGTTCGTCAAAGCGGGGGAACATCAACTGGGTCAGCTGTCCGCCGCCGACCCTGAGCAAGGCTTCGTTCCAGGTGATCCGTCCTTCGTCGACCAGTTCCGCGGCGATGCGGAACGCCGCTTGCGGGGTACGTTTGCCGACGCGGGTCTGGAGCATCCACAGGCGCCCGCGTTCGACCGTGAACTCCACGTCACACAGATCGCGGTACCGCTCTTCCAGAAGTGCCATGTGAGACAGCAGCCGTTCGTAGGAGAGCGAGTCGATGTCGCGCAGTTTCTGGAGCGGCACGGCGTTGCGGATGCCCGCGACGACGTCCTCGCCCTGGGCGTCGGGCAGGTATTCGCCGTAGACACCGGCGCGGCCGGTGGCCGGATCTCGCGTGAAGGCGACCCCGGTACCGGAGTCGGGGCCCAGGTTCCCGTAGACCATGGCCTGGATGTTCACGGCGGTGCCCAGGTCGTCGGGGATGCGCTCACGCCGACGGTAGACCTGGGCGCGTTCACCGTTCCAGGAGCGGAAGACGGCGAGCACGGACCGTTCCAGCTGCTCGTCGGGGTCCTGCGGGAAATCGGTGCCGGTGGCCCGCCGTACGATGGCCTTGAACTCCGTGACGAGATCGATCAGATCACGGGTGCCGAGCCGGAGGTCGTCCGTCGTGTCACGCTCTCGCTTGGCACGTGTCAGAGCCTCTTCGAAAAGCGCCCCGTCGACACCCAGGACCGTGCTGCCGTACATCTGGACGAGCCGCCGGTAGGAGTCCCAGGCGAAACGCTCCCGGCCGGAACGCTTGGCCAGGCCGTGCACCGTCGTGTCGTTCAGCCCCACATCGAGGATCGTGTCCATCATCCCCGGCATGGAGAAGCGGGCCCCCGAACGTACGGACAGCAGCAGCGGATCGTCCGCCTGGCCGAGACGGCGTCCGGCCCGCTCCTCCAGCCTCCGGAGGTGGGCGACGACCTGCCGGCTGAGCTCCTGCGGCAGCTCACCCGTGGTCAGGAACGCCCGGCACGCCTCCGTGGTGATGGTGAACCCCGGCGGCACGGGCAGCCCCAGGCGCGTCATCTCGGCCAGGTTCGCGCCCTTGCCGCCGAGCAGACCGGCCTGGTCACGGGAGCCTTCGGTGAAGTCGTACACATACGCGACCATGGTGAAGCACTTCCTTCCGAAAGGCTGGCGACGATGTGCCGGGGTGCGTCAATGCGAGGAGGGGAGCAGGCGGAATTCGTGTGTGCCACCGGGCGGGACCGTGACGGCGCGTTCATCGAAGACCACCTTGATCGGGTTTTCGGCGGAGTCCGGTACGGACACCCGCAGGCGGTCGGCCGCGATCCGCACCCCGACGTCCCAGTGGTTGCGGTACCGCAGCCGGTAGCCGTAGGTGGAGAGTTCCGGGAGGGGCGCGGGGTCGAATCTCAGCGCATCGTCACGGGTCTCCAGGCCGGCCAGGCCGCGCTGGACGAGGTCGAGGGTGCCCGCCATGGCGCCGAGGTGGATGCCCTCGGCGGTGGTGCCGCCCTGGATGTCGGCCACGTCCCCGCGCAGTGCCTCCAGGCAGTGCTGCCAGGCGTCGCCGCGCCGGGCGCGGGCCAGCACCCAGCCGTGCACCAGCCCGCTGAGGGTCGATCCGTGGCTGGTACGCCGCAGGTAGTAATCGACCGTCGTCCGCCACGTCTCGTCGTCCATCGAGCAGCCGAGCAGCCGGAACAGCTCCGCCAGTTCGACGGGCGAGAAGAGATAGCCGAGCATCAGCACATCGGCCTGCTTGGACGCCTGGTAGCGGTTGGGGCTGTCGCCCTCGCTCTCCAGGATGCGGTCCAGCCGCCGGATGTCGCCGTAGCGCTTGCGGTAGTCCTCCCAGTCCAGCTCCGCGAGGTCGCCGTAGCCCTCGAACTGGCTGACGACACCCGCGTGGAAGGGGACGTGGAGCCCCCGGGAGACCTCTTCCCATCGGTCGAGTTCCGCGGCGTCCAGGCCGAGTTGGCCGAAGAGGTCGACGCGCCGGGGAAGGGGCAGCGTGCGAGCCAGTTCCAGGGCGCGTCGCAGCACCCAGGCGGCGGTGACGTTGGTGTACGCGTTGTCGTCCAGGCCGGGGGTGTCGGCGTCCGGGTACGCGTCGTGGTACTCGTCCGGGCCGACGACACCCTTGATCCGGTACCGGCCCATGCCCGGATCATGAACAGCGGCGTCCGCCCAGAAGCGGGCAATCTGCATCACCATCTCCGCGCCCTTGGTATGCAGGTACTCGGTGTCGCCGCTGGCCTCGCAGTAGCGCCACACGTTGTAGGCGACGGCCGAGCCGACGTGGTGCTGGAGGCGGGTGTGGTCGGGCAGCCAGCGCCCGGAGCGCGGGTTCAGGTGCAGGGTCTGGGTCTCCTCCCTGCCGTCGCTGCCACTCTGCCACGGGTACATGGCCCCGGCGCGGCCCGCGTCCTCGGCGGCGCGGCAGGCCCGCTTGAGCCTGCGGTGGCGGTAGTTCAGCAGACCGCGGGAGACCTCCGGGAAGTGCAGGTTCAGGTACGGCAGGACGAACAGCTCGTCCCAGAAGACGTGCCCGCGGTACGCCTCGCCGTGCAGTCCCCGGGCGGGTACGCCCACGTCCAGCTCGGCCGTGTGCGGGGAGAGGGTCTGGAGCAGGTGGAACAGGTGCAGCCGCAGGATGCGGCCGGCTTCCCCGGGGACGTCCAGGCCGGCCCGCCGCCACAGCCGGTCCCAGGCCGCGGTGTGCGAGGCGAGCAGTTCCGCGTAATCGGGCGCCCGTGCCACATCGTCGATGGCCGCCAGCGAAGGGTCGCTGATCGCCGGGTCACGGGAGGTGTGCAGGGCCACGACCTTTTCGACCACGCTCGTCTCCCCGTCCGTGAGGGGGATCCGCAGCCGGTGAGCGGCACTGAAGGAGCCCACAACGGTCCTGCTCTCCACGGCCCGGCCCGCCGTGACACGGGTGCGCGCCGCACAGGCGATGCGGATGTCGGAGGTGGAGGTGCGGCAGCGCAGCCACAGGGTCGCCGGGTCCACGGCTCCGGTGTGCATCCGGGTCAGATGCTGTCCGGCGAGCGCACGGTAGCGTTCGACGCCCGCGTTGCGGACGTCACCGTCGAGCGCCGACTCCACCTCCAGCTCACCCGACCAGCCGTCAGCCGTGAACTCCGTGCGCAGAACCGCCAGATGCGGGTCGGCCATGTGGACCAGCCGGTGCTGGACGACCACCAGGCTCCGTTTGCCGTACGTATGGACACGCAGGCGCCGGGTGAGTGTCCCGGCCCGCATGTCGAGTATCTGCCGGTACTCCAGCGGATACCCCCCGTCGGGGGTGAACCACCGTGCGGCGGAACCGCCTTCTCCGGGAAGGCGGAAGCGCAGCGGCAACCAGTTGGGCAGGTTGACCAGGTCCTCGTTCTCCACCTGCCGCCCGGCCACCTCCGACAGCAGCCGGTTGTAGCAGCCGGCGGCATATGTACCGGGGTAATGGTGCTCTCCGGCCGCTGCCTCGGGTGCGGCCCCCCGGACGGCGAAATACCCGTTGCCGAGCGTGCACAGGGATTCCCGCAGACGTTCCTGTGAGGGGTCGTAGCCTTCGTACTGCCAGGTCCACTCACCCGTCGGCTCGACCGGTCCGGAGGACGTCCCGAAGGACACGGGCGGCGCGGACGGTGTGACGTGTCGACGTACGGTCATCCCACTTCCTCTCGGTCCGGCCGTCCGAGCACGGCTCACAGCCGGGCGGCAACGTGCTCGGTCAAGTCCAGGAGCCGGTTCGCGTAGCCCCACTCGTTGTCGTACCAGCCGAATACCTTTACCAGGCCGCCGTGCGCCTGGGTGAGCCCCGCGTCCACGACACAGGAAGCCGGATCGCCGACGACATCCCGGGAGACGAGCGGCGCGTGGCTCACCCGCAGCACCGAGCCGAGCGGCCCGGCAGCGGCCCGCTCGAAAGCCCCGTTGATCTCCTCCGCGGTGGTCTCCTGCCCCAGCAGGACGGTCAGATCCGTCAGAGACCCGTCTTCCACCGGCACCCGCACCGCCAGCCCGTCCAGCGCACCGTCCAGCTCCGGCAGCACGACTCCGACGGAACGCGCGGCACCCGTGGTGGTGGGGATGATGCTCACGGCAGCCGACCGGGCCCGCCGCAGATCCTTGTGCGGGCCGTCGAGCAACGCCTGGTCGTTGGTGTATCCGTGGATCGTGGTCATCAGCCCCTTGCGTACGCCGAAGGTCTCGTGCAGCACCTTGACCATCGGCACCACGCAGTTGGTGGTGCACGAGCCGCAGGAGACCACGTGGTGACGGTCCTGGTCGTACTCCGCCTCGTTGACCCCCATCACCACCGTCGCGTCGGCGTCCTTGCCCGGCGCCGACAGGAGCACCTTCCGCGCACCGCCCTTGAGGTGCAGCGCGGCGGCCTCCCGGGCCCGGAATCGGCCGGTCGACTCGATGACGACATCTACTCCCGGCCCGGCCCAGTCGAGGTCTGCCGGGTCACGCTCCGAGCACACCGCCACGCGCCGCCCGGCGACGACCAGCTCGTCCCTCTCCGCGCCGACCTCGTGGCCGAGCCTGCCGTACGTCGAGTCGTACTCCAGCAGATGCGCCAACGTACCGGCCGGCGCGATGTCGTTGACCGCCACCACCTCCACCGGAGTCGCCTGCCGCGCCGCCCGCTCCAGCACACACCGCAGGTAGTTCCGCCCGATCCGCCCGAACCCGTTGATCCCCACCCGTACGGCCATGTCGCTCCGCCTCCTGCTCGCTTCCGGGATATCGACGCTGCCGGCCGGTGCCGACAGGGTGCGCTGCCCACCACCATCCCGGGCCGTGACACGGCGGTCACGGGGCCGAACGGCTCCTAGTCGCGGCGTCGGGCGGCTTCAGTGGTTATGGATTCGAGGGCGGGCAGGCCGGTGAGGGTGGACATGGTGGGCGAGTCCACCTCGGTCACGAAAGGGTGGTCCTGAAGGCCACCAGGGGCTACAGGCCGTATGCGGCCTCGGCCACCGTAACGTTCCGCAAACGTGCCCGCCACCGGGGGTGCACCGCCAGTGGCGGGACAGCCTCTAGGACCAACCGGCGTCGTGCCGGTGCTCCTGTTCTTGTGTGCGGGGGCCGGTGGGCTCGTGGTCACTGTGCGTGCCGCCGTGCTGCATGCCGCGCATCATGGCGGACATCATCAGTGGGCAGACGAGGACGACGGCCAGGACGGTCAGGGTGCCGGCGGGCAGACCGAGGGCGAGCGCGCCGACGACGGCGATGGCGACAGCGATGGCGTACAGGCCGTAGTTCTTGTTCTTGGCGTTCATGGTCGGGTGCTCCTTGGGGCTGCTTGCGGTGTGCAGTCCGGCACGGGTGCGGGCCGTAGGAATCGGTGTCCCGTGCCGTGGCGGGTCAGTGTTTGGTCAGGTCCGGGGTGTCCGGTTCGTAGGCGCGCAGGGCGGTCAGCCGCCGCTGGTATTCGTCTTCGTCGATCTCGCCGCGGGCGAACCGCTCGGCCAGTACCTGCTCCGGCGGTGTCGTGGGCGCGGGAGGGGCGGCGGGTGGGATGTGCTCGTGCCGGCGGAACGCGCGGAACAGCAGCACGAGGGCGGTAATGAGCAGCCCCCAGAACACGAGGGTGCTCAGCGACATGCCGAACCAGCCCCAGCCGCTCATGTCGTGGCCGTTCCCATACATCATGGCGCTTCACTTCCCGTGGTGCGGGGAGCGCGGGCCCGGTGCCCGCGGGCTCCGGCACCGTTGCCGCCACGGTCCCGCGGCGTGGAGCTGCGCGGGAAGGGACCGGACGGTGGCGGGTACGGGCCGTTCAGCCCCTACCGGGTAGGGGTAGGCGCGCCAAGGCTGACCGTGGAGATGCGCAGGAAGAAGGTCCGCCATGAGCATCACCGACCTTGTCGTGGTGGCGGCCGCCACCGTGCTGATCGCCGTACTGGGCTGGTTCTTTTTCGGGCCCCGCCGTACGCGTTCCGCCCGGGTGGAAGGCGGGGTGCAGCGGGCGGAGGTCACCGTGCGCGGTGGCTACAGCCCCGACCGGATCCGGGTGCGCCAGGGACTTCCGGTGGAGCTGGTCTTCGACCGGCAGGAGGCCGGGGAATGCACCTCATCCGCGGACGCCGCCAGCCCAGCTCCCCCTGCGCCATCGGCACCGCCACCCGGCAACCGCACCTCACAAGCTGAGCAGCCCAGGAGGTGACCACCGTGCCCGCCCGCACCGACCAGACCGACGCTCCCGCCCCGCCCGGCTACCACGACACCAAACCCGCCCTGCTGGCCCGGCTGCACAAGGTTGAGGGCCAGATCCGCGGCGTGACCCGCATGGTCGCCGACGACCGCTACTGCATCGACGTCCTCACCCAGATCGGCGCCGTCACCCACGCCCTCCAGGAAGTCGCCCTCAGCCTGCTGGACGACCACGTACGCCACTGCGTCACCGACGCCGCCCGCACCGACCCCGCCGCCGGCGCGACCAAGCTCGACGAACTCACCACCGCCATGCGCCGCACCCTGCGGCTGTGACCAGGCGGAGGGCCCGCACACCGTCCGGATCCTCCGCCCGTCAGCCCTACCGGCTACTTCTTGTTGCCGAGCATCTGCTGCATCTGAGAGATCTCGGCGTTCTGGGAGGTGATGATGTCCTGCGCCAGCTTCCTGGCCGGCCCGTACGCGCCGGACTTCTGCTCGGTGGTGGCCATCTGCACCGCGCCCTGGTGATGCTTGACCATCATCGTCAGGAACATGGTGTCGAAGGCGTGCCCGGAGGACTTCTTCAGCTCCCCCATCTCGTGCATGCCCATCATGCCGGGCATCGGCGAGCTGCCTCCGTGGTCCATACCGCCCATGCCGTCCATGTCCTCTGGCACCTTCTCGCCCCAGGCTTCCAGCCACCCGGACATCGTCTTGATCTCCGGGCCCTGCGCCTTCTTGATCTTCCCGGCGAGGTCCTCGACCTGAGGGGAGGCACCGTGACTGCCGGCCATCTCGGCCATCTGAACGGCCTGCCGGTGGTGCGGGATCATGCCCTTCGCGAAGGACACATCGGCCGCGTTGTGCGTGCCCGAGGGCGCCGGAGCCCCGGCCGAAGACGAAGCGGAGACCGTCGGCGAGGCGCTCTGTCCGGTGCTGCTGCCGTTGTCACCGCAGGCCGCCAGCGACACAGCGGCCGTGGCGGCCACCGCGGCCAAGGCCGCGCGGCGCGCCGGCGTACGAGATGCGTTCATGTTTGAACTCCTGTGGGTCGATGGGATGTCGGGGCGTTCCGGAGCGCCGTGCCGAGCGGGCCTTCCGCACCGACACGACGCGGGCCCCTCTACATCCGCAGGAGTTGGAGTTCGGCCAAAGACAGCGGGGCGCGTACACCGCCCGGCGTGGCCATGGTGCACATGCCCGGTACGGCAACGGGCGCATCCATGCCCGCTGGCCCGGCGACCGGCGCGGGCACCTCGTACCCCGCACTGATCGCACCGGACGCGCACGTCACATCGGCATGCTGCGCGTGCCCGGCCCCGCACCCGCCCTCTTCCGGACAGCCGTCGTACGCGGTTACGGGCGCCGCCGTATGCATCTCGTGGGAGTGAGTAGTCGGCATCGCCCCACCGCCGGGCGCCAGTGCATGCATACCCAGCAGGCCCACCAACAGCCCGAGCACGAGCAGCACCCGCCACCGCCCCACGGGCGGCTGCCGGACATGCTGCTCCCGACTCGTCACACCCACATGCTATGCCCGGTGACGGGGATCACAGTGGAGGTCGAGGTGTTCGTGCCGTTTCGGCGGAGGTGCCACGCATTCGCCGCAAGCGCTGCCGCCTGCGTCGGGCACCGCCCACGGCTCCGGGCCGGGGACCAGGCGGTGGATCGTCGAGCAGACCATCGCGCTGCCGCACCGGTTCGGCCGCCTGGGCATCCGCCGGGAAATCGACGACTACATCAATAAGGCACTCCTGAAACTCATCTGCTCACCCATCACAGACTGCTTCGAGACACCGGTCCGCGGCTGCTCGACGGATTTCGGGCAACGTGTGCCGATATCGCGTGCCGATAGCGGCGGCGGGACACACTGACTTGTCAGGGAGTGGTGGCCGGTTCGGTCAGGGGGCCGGTGGCGCCGTTCGCCGCGTGCGCCTGGGGAGGGCGCCGCCGTGGCCAGGGGGATGGAATGACGCAGTCGTCTGTGCGATCGAGCCGTGCCACCTACGGGCCGGCCTCCGGGCGGAGGCCGGTGGTGGTGATCGGCGCGGGCCCCTACGGGCTGTCGGTGGCCGCGCACCTGCGGGCCGCCTCGGTGCCGGTGCGCGTCTTCGGGGAGATCATGGGCAGTTGGCGTCATGCCATGGCCACGGGGATGTTCCTGAAGTCGACGCCCGCGGCAACCGATCTGTCCGCGCCGGAGCCGGGCGGCCGGCTGGCGGACTTCCGCCGTGCCACGGGGGAGGACGAGCTGACCGAGCTGACGCCGATCCCGTGCGGGACATTCGTGGGCTACGGGATGTGGTTCGCCCAGCGGTATGTCGGCACCGTCGAGCCGGTCCCGGTGCAGGAAGTGGAACGGGCAGGAGCCGGTTTCACCGTTCGGCTGGAGGACGGGGAGGAGATCGAGGCGGTGGCCGTCGTGGTGGCCACCGGGCTCGGCACCTTCGCGTACATCCCCGACGAGCTGGCGCGGCTGACGCCTGACGGGCCGGGTCCGTGCGCGGCGGTGTCCCACACGAGCCAGCACACCGACCTGTCGCGCTACGCCGGGCAGCGGGTCGCGGTCGTGGGCGGTGGTCAGTCGGCGCTGGAGAGCGCCGCGCTGCTGCACGAGGCCGGTGCCCAGGTCCAGGTGCTGGTACGCGCCGCGCGTGTGCGCTGGGGCGTGCCGCCGCAGCTGCGGCGGTCGTGGAGGCGCCGTCTGGCCGCGCCTGCCTCCCCGTTGGGGACCGGCTGGTCGTTGGCCGCGGTCTGCCGCGCTCCGGACATGGTGCGGCACTTGCCGGCGGGCGCCAAGATGCTGCTGTATCGCCGTGCGCTGGGACCGTCGGGCGGATGGTGGCTGCGCGAACGCGTCGAGGACGTCGTCCCCGTCCGCACGGCCTGCCGCATCCAGCGCGCCCGCCTGGACGGAGCCGCCGTACGCCTGCACCTCGACGGTACGGGGACCGGCCCGGCCGAACTCACCGTGGACCATGTGCTGGCCGCTACCGGATACCGCCTGGACGTGGACGCGCTGCCCTTCCTGACAGCACCGGTGTGCCGGGCGGTGGCCCGTGTTCCGGGCTCCCAGGCGCCCGCCCTGTCCGGGGCGTTCGAGTCCAGCGTGCCGGGGCTGTACTTCACCGGGTCGCTGGCGGCGCCGACGTTCGGGCCGATGCTGCGTTTCGTGGCCGGCACCGAGTTCGCCGCCCGGCGCATCGCAGCGCGCCTGATATGGCGGACACCGCGCCGCTGAGCTCGCCGCACGCCGAGCCGGGCCGCTCCGGCCGCGCACGGCGTCCTACCCGCCCGCATAAGCTCGCGTGCCCCGTAGACTCGATGACCGATATCGGTTTCGTCACTGCCGGGGGTGAACCAAGGTGCGGGAGTTCCAGCGGGCCGCGGTGCGGCTGCACATCCTGCACCATGCCGCCGAGGAGGAGATCCACGGCGCCTGGATGACCGGGGAACTGGCTTCCCATGGTTACCGGATCAGCCCCGGCACCCTGTATCCGACGCTGCACCGCCTGGAGGCCGACGGGCTGCTGACCTCCGAGCAGCGCGTCGTCGACGGCCGCACCCGGCGCGTCTACAAGGCGACCGAGGCGGGCAGGAAGGCTCTCGCGGAGGACCGCCGGGCACTGGCGGAACTGGCCCGTGAGGTCCTGGGCGACGACGCGCCCTGATCAGCCGCGGGCCGTCGTCCCGGCCGGGGCGACGAAGGCTGTGCGGGCCAGGCGGGCATAGAGGGAGTACGCCTCGGCGCCGAGGATGAGGACGATGAGCAGGAAGAGGCTGCTGCACAGCTGAGCGACGCCGGTACGGGACTCAGGCGAACTCTCACCGGCCGGACTCACCGCCGAACAGCGCGGCGTCACCCCAGCGGGGCGAAGAGGCCGGGCCGGGAGAAGCCGGGCCGGAATGTCGGCCTTGTCGAACCGACCGGTACCGAGCCGATCAGAGTGCAGGAACTCCAAGGCGCCCGCGGGCAGGAAGACGACGCCCACGTACAGGCGGATGAAGACGTCCATGCCCGGAGCGCTCGTGCCGGTCAGCCGGACCTGCCACTACTGGAGCCGGGTCACGGGAACGGCACCGTGCCCCCGGCCGGGGTTCCGGGCACGGATGTCCTCCGGCGAGACCGGATCCCGGGACAATCGGCCCCCGACCGTTCCCCCACTACGGGAAGGGCCGGATGGGATCAGCCCCGCGCGGCGAGAGCGCGGCGCACGCCGTAGACGGCGGCCCCCACAGCGATCACCACAGCCCCGGAGACGACCGACGACACGGGTAGCGAGAAGGCCAGGGCCAGGCAGCCGGCCAGCCCCACGGCAGGGATCAGGCGCAAGGGACGGCCCTCCCCCGGGGTGAGGGTCCAGGCGGACGCGTTGGCAATGGCGTAATAGACCAGGACCCCGAAGGAGGAGAAGCCGATCGCCCCGCGCACATCCGCGGTAGCGGCGACCACGGCCACCACGGCACCGACGAGGAGTTCGGCCCGGTGGGGCACCTTGAAGCGAGGGTGCACGGCGGCCAGGGCGTGCGGCAGGTGCCGGTCCCGGGCCATGGCCAGCGTGGTGCGGGAGACGCCCAGGATGAGGGCGAGCAGGGAGCCGAGCGCGGCGACCGCGGCACCAGCGCGGACCACCGGGGCGAGCCGGTTGGCGCCCGCCGCCCGCGCCGCATCCGACAGCGGCGCCGCCGCCTCGGCCAGCCCCTCGGGGCCGAGCACCGTCAGGACGGATACGGCGACGGCGGCGTAGACGACCAGGGTGATGCCCAGCGCGATGGGGATCGCCCGCGGGATCGTGCGGGCGGGCTCGCGGACCTCCTCCCCGAGCGTGGCGATACGCGCGTACCCGGCGAAGGCGAAGAACAGCAGCCCAGCCGCCTGAAGCACCCCGCCGACCGTGGCATCGGAGCCCACGTCCAGCCGGGCGGCGTCCGCCGTACCGGAGGTGAGAGCGGCGACCAGCACGGCAGCGAGCACCGCCAGGACGACGGCCACGATCGCGCGGGTCAAGAGCGCGGACTTCTGCACCCCGGCGTAGTTCACGGCCGTCAGCATCACCACCGCGGCCACCGCGACCGCGTGCGCCTGCCCCGGCCACACGTACGAGCCGACCGTCAGCGCCATCGCGGCGCAGGAGGCGGTCTTGCCGACCACGAACCCCCATCCCGCGAGGTAGCCCCAGAAGTCGCCCAGACGCTCGCGGCCGTAGACGTAGGTGCCGCCGGAGGCCGGGTAGCGGGCGGCCAGCCGCGCGGAGGCCGTGGCGTTGCAGTAAGCGACCACGGCGGCCAGGGCCAAGCCGATCAGCAGGCCGGAGCCGGCCGCGCGTGCCGCCGGGGCGAGCGCGGCGAAGATCCCCGCACCGATCATCGACCCCAGCCCGATCACCACGGCGTCGAGCACGCCGAGCCGCCGCCGCAACTCGTCCGGAACACCGCTGGAGGACGATGACTTGCTCACGAGCACACTCCTCGACCGACGGGGCCCACACCTTACGTACTCCGATATCGGACGACGATATATGAGTACGCAAGTGAGTCCTGTGGCCACGAGGTACGCGCTGTGCGACCGCAGGAATCAGCTCTGTCCTCCCAGAGCTACGGCGAAGTGACAAGTAGCTCTCTGTAGCGGACCTGGGGTGCGCTTGTCAGGGCTTTTGATCTTCTGTGCTCATCGGAGGCCGTGCTCGGCGAGGTTGGTCCGGGTCATGACGACCGGAGAGAGCGCGGGGTGCGGCAAGGAGCTCGGCGAAGCGCGTCGGCAGCTTGGTGTGCTGATCGATCCTGGTCAACAGGAGCTGCTGTTCGGAGATCCGAGGTTGTCTTGCGGAAGGACCACGGCGACTGTTCGCCGTCGATGGTGCAGGTGGGCGCATCACGCAGGAAGGCAAGGCACTGACCCCGCACCGGAAGGCCGTTGGTCCCCGGGCACGGGTCGTTCGGTCCTCCCCGCGGTGGCCGTCGTGCCCGGACAGTGGGGGTACGACCTACTTCCCACCGCTGCCTGAGGAGGCCCGTATGCCCGGCACCGTCACCGTCGGACTGGACGGAACCGACCACAGCCTCGCCGCCGCCGACTGGGCCGCCGCCGAGGCCACCCGCCGCGGAGCGAGCCTGCGGCTGGTCCACGCCTGGATATGGCGGCCCTCGGAGGTATCGGCCGCGGCGGACGAGGAAGTGCAGCGCCGCTGGGCCACGGAAGTCCTTCAGGACGCCGCGGCCCGGGTGGCGAAGAACTTCCCCGATCTGCCCGTCACCACCGAGATCCTGCGGGCCGAGACTGTACCGGCCCTGCTCGCCGAGGCGGCCTCGGCAGACCTGCTGGTCCTGGGCTCGCGCGGGCACAGCACGCTGGTCGGCTATCTGCTCGGCTCCGTGGGGTTGCAGGTGCTGCGGCAGGCGGCCGGACCCGTTGTCCTCGTGCGCAGCCCGCGCCCCGACGCGGTGGAGCAGCCGCGTGACGAGGTGGTGGTGGGCGTGCAGGACGTACGGGAGAGCGATCCGGTGCTGGAGTTCGCTTTCGCGGCGGCTGCGGCCCAGGGAGTGGGGCTGCGGGCGGTACGGGCGTGGAACATCCCGCCGGTCCTGGTGTGGGGCGGCGAGACCATGCGGGCGGCCGACGACGCCGGTGGCCTGGAGCCGCTGGAGCGCAAGCGGCTGGCCGATGCCGTACGGCCGTGGCGGGAGCGCTTCCCGCAGGTGGAGGTCGTCGAGCACGTCGAGATGGGCGGTGCCGGGCAGGTCCTGCTGTCCGCCGGCGCGCGGGCCCGGCTGCTGGTCGTGGGGCGCCGCAGCCCGGGCCGGCACGACCTGAGGAAGATC